>JAWOIR010000463.1:0-4383 GCA_046484545.1 Anaerolineales bacterium | reverse complement strand
TCGAGGCCATACACTCGCAGGGCCTGGGCAGCCACTTGGGCAAAGACCTCCGTCACGCCCGCTTCGAAGAGCTGGTCCAGGCTGCGCCCCAGACTGTCGTCGTTGAAGCCCTCGGCGGCCAGGTCCGAGGCAACCAGCAGGTCAACCGGTTTGTTGTCCAGGTACTGCGGCATCAGGTAGAGCGCCCGGCTGGTGAAGCCCAGGCCGTTCAGCACCAATGCCTGGACCGCTGCCCCACAGCTCACTCTGCGGTCGCTCGAACCGACCGCCTGATTGATCTGATCGATCAAACCAATCTCATGACAAATCCCGGCCACGATGCCGAGATGATCGATCCGTTCGGTTTTGAATGCCTGCTTGGTACTCATGCACCAAGCATACCGAATATTCTTCAAAACATCCACCGAAGGGTGCGGAATGTGGGAAATACCCTACCTAAATACCCAATTAGGGGACGCTCTTTCCTCGAAGAACGTATAAACTCTTATAAGCTTTTCAAATCAATTCAAAAGGTGAGATTTCTAACGATGATTGAAGTCAAAGACCTGACAAAAACCTATGGGGATGTCCTCGCCGTGGATGGCATTTCATTTGAGATTCACGCTGGTGAAATTTTTGGTTTGCTTGGCCCTAACGGCGCTGGTAAGACCAGTACGCTCGAATGCCTGGAAGGATTACGCCAGCCAAATGCTGGTTCACTGCAAGTAGCTGGCCTGGACCCCTGGAAAGAACCGCGCAAATTACGCAATGTAATCGGTGTTCAATTACAGTCGGCCGGGTTACCGGAAAGCATCACACCCGAGGAAGTTATGAAGATTTTCTGCGCCTATCACGATTTGCCCCCTCGTTTTGATTTACTGGAACGGTTTGGCTTGGGCGAGAAGCGAAAAGCCCAATTCTATGAGCTGTCTGCCGGGCAGCAGCGGCGGCTATCGCTGGCATTGGCTGTGGCGCATCACCCCCAGGCACTCTTCCTGGATGAACCGACCGCCGGCCTGGATGTGGCTTCTCGGGCTGAACTGCACGATCTGATTCGGGAATTGCAAGCGAATAACACCACGATCATCCTGGCCACGCACGATATGGCCGAAGCGGAAGAAATGTCAGACCGGGTCGCGATTTTGCTCAACGGCAAAATCGTCACGATTGGCACGCCCATGGAGATCACTGCAACCGGGTCTGGGTTGACCAAGATTTCCGTGCGTACACAAAATGCCAGTGTTCCCGCTTCCAACAGCGCTTTTCCGGCCGTAAACCGCTGCATTTCTAAAGATGGGTACAACATTTTTTTCAGCCTCGATATCGGCCCTACCCTGGCGGCCATTATTACACACATTGATGCCCACGATGATACATTGATTGATTTGCGTGTGGAAAGGCCCTCCCTGGAAGATCGCTTTCTCGAAATCACTCAACCCAATGGAAAGCACACTGGAGTCGCCTTATGAATGCCTTTATCCACCACTTTCGTTTTGAGTTCCGCGCCGGTATTCGCCACAAGCAGCTCCTGGTGATGAATTACCTCTTCCCTGTGGGATATTATTTATTGATGGGATTCATCATGGCTGGGATCAACCCACAATTCCGGGAAGATTTGATCCCGGCGATGATTATTTTTTCTACCCTGGCAGCCACTCTACTGGGGATTCCGCTGGGCATCGCCACGGCGCGGGAAAACGGCATCTTTCGCAGTTACAAGATCAATGGCGTTCCTGCAATTTCGATTTTGACCATCTCGACATTAACCACTACCTTGCACCTGTTCATCATGGCTGGATTTATCACCTTGAGCGCGCCTTTGCTCTTTGATGCCGCTATACCGGTGAACTGGTTGAATTTTGGGTTGGTATTCATGCTTACAACGGTAAGTTATGCTAGCATGAGTGTTTTGATTGGGGTTGTTTCCCCCAACTCACGCATCACGATCATGTGGTCACAACTCATTTTTGTCACTTCCATATTGTTGGGCGGGCTGATGATTCCGAACAATATATTGCCCGAGGCTGCCGGAAAAATTTCGAAATTACTGCCTGCTACGCATGCGATGAATGCCTTCAACAGCCTGACAATGGGAAAAGGTGCTGATTTTTCCTCTCAAGGCTCCATAATCGTCCTGTTGCTTGGCAGCGTACTGGCCTTTGGTCTGGCGGTTTACCTCTTTAGTTGGGATCAACATAATGCCACGCGGCGAGGACATCCATTGCTGGGACTCCTGGCATTGGTCCCGTATGCGGCCAGCATTTTTCTGATGCCTTGATTATCAGGCATAAAAATCAAAACATCTATAAGGAAAAGGAAAAATCATGAATGCAAATTATCAGATCATCTCCGTTGAACAACCTGAATGGGGCATCATCGGGGGCGGAATTCACGATTTCAACATTCAACAAGCCGGAGAGGATCACGGTCAAACGATGTGTTTCGTGATTCAAGGCCCCGATGAAGAAGTGGTCGGCGGGGTGATTGCAGCAACCCATTGGGATTGGCTTTATATCGACTTGATGTGGATCAAAGCAGAGTTCCGCGGCCTCGGTTATGGTCAGCGCCTTTTGGAACTGGCCGAAGAAAAAGCACGGGAATTGGGTGCCAGGAATGCCTATCTGGATACTTTTAGTTTTCAAGCGCTCGATTTCTATAAAAAATATGGCTACCAGGTCTTTGGCGAGCTGAAAGATTTTCCTGTCGGGCATCAGCGCTACTATCTGACAAAACAACTCTAGCGCCTATATTTCTAAAGGAGATCCATGAGCATTCGACTCTTTAAACTCCCCGAAGACCTCGATAATCTGTACACACTGATTACCGCCGCTTTTCAATATCCCGAAAACCCCGAATGGAATGCGGATGCGGACGAAGCGGATGGCCTGAAAACTGCCATCCAGACCTTCAAGCGAATCTGGCCGCTTTTTCGGCTAATCAATTGGATGTCACCGGCTATGCGCGATGCTTTGTTGGGCTACATCTGGGAAGAAGATGGCAAACCCGTGGGCCTGATAACCGTCTCGCGGCGCGGCACAACCGATAGTTGGATGATTGGGAATGTGGCTGTCCTGCCTGAGTATCGCAGACGCAGCATCGCTCATAAGCTCGTCCAGGCTGCGTTGGAATTCATCCGCGAGAGAGGTGGAAATATGGCCATTCTCGACGTGATCGCTGAAAACTTTCCAGCCTACAAGCTGTACGAAAGCCTGGGTTTTGCCCACTATTCCAGCATCATGGAGCTGGATTTGAAATCCGAAAAAATCCCATCTCGGCCTCCAATCCCGGATGGCTATGTGTACGAGAAGATTCCCATGAACGAATGGCGGCTCTCAATGGAAATGGCCAAACGAGTCACGCCGGAACAGGTACAGGCTTTTGAGCCGATTGTCAAGGGACGCTACTATGTTTCGCCGGTTCTGGTTTTGTTCAGCAATGTGCTGAACAAAATGCGCGGTGTGAAGGTGGCAGATTTTGCCCTGCGAGACGCCAAAACCAACGAAGTGGTAGCACTTGGTTTTACCACTGCCCAAACCCGCCCTGGAGGCAAGCATAATATTTCCATGAGCCTGAAACTTGAACACGCCGATCTGGTGCCTTTCCTGCTCCGGTTTATGCTTCACAAGGTCAAGAGTCATAGCGCAAGCCATGGTGTGCAAACCTCGCTCTGGGGGTGGCGCTATTTCGCGTTGGATGAGCACATGAAAGCCGGTTTCGAAAAGCGCAAGGAAGGCCATCGCATGGGTCTGGCTTTGACATAACAACTCACCATGGCGAAAAAAGAGAGTAGTGCCTATTTCTACAGGGTTCGAGTCCGAGGTCAGCTTGATCAAAGATGGACTGACTGGTTCGATGGGTTCGAAATACAATATTTTGGTGAAGATACCGTGCTCGCGGGTCGTGTTTCTGATCAAGCTGCTTTGCATGGCGTGTTGGCCAAAATTCGGGATTTGGGTTTGATGATCATTTTGGTTGAGTATTTGGAGAACCATGATAAAACGGGTGAAACATGAAATGGAAGCTATTTTATATCTTCGGTAGTGTAGCGCTTTTGTCTGCTTGCCAAACATTATCAGGCGTACTCCCCCCCACAACACAGGCCAACACCCCAACAATTCAGATCAAATCGCCGACATCTTCCCCAACCCGAACACCAACCACAGAAGGAGATGATATGCCCGACCCGACGCTGACCACCCAGATGAAGTCGGTAGGCGAGGTGATGGCCATCGGCCGTACCCAGCAGGAGTCGTTGCAAAAGGCGCTGCGCGGGCTGGAGACCGGGGTGGACGGGTTTGACGAGATCCTCGATCTTTCCGACGAGACCGCCATTGAGACACTGCGTCGTGAGTTGCGTCGGCCGACCAGCTGCTCATTAACCAGCTTCAGTTTATCGCGCAGTTC
>JAWOIR010000266.1:0-3698 GCA_046484545.1 Anaerolineales bacterium | reverse complement strand
GCGTCCGCTTCGCCGCCGACCATGATGGTCAGCGTGCCGTTCTTCGCGCCGATGTCGCCGCCGGAGACGGGCGCATCCAAAGCCAGCGTTCCTTTTTTCGATAACGCATCAGCCAGATGGCGGGCGGTGGCGGGTTTGACCGTGCTATTGTCCACAAAGACCAGCCCCGGGTGGGCCGCTTCGAGAATCCCGCCCGGGCCGAGGACAACGCTTTCGACATCCGGCGAATCGGGCAGGTTGGTAAAGACCACGTCCACCTGTCCTGCCACTTCCGCCGGGCTGAAGGCTTCGGTTGCACCCTCGGCCACCAGTTCAGCCACCGCCCCTCGGCTGCGATTGTGAACGACAAGCGGGAATCCCGCTTTGAGAATATTGCGGGCGATGGATTTACCCATCAGGCCGAGACCGATATAGCCAACTTTCAGGGGAGTATTCATGGATTCTTTTCCTTTTATTGGTTCTCTGATATTTGCCGTAAAGAAGGCCGCATTATGGGGTGTGCGAGCGCGTACGCGCTCGCACACCCCATAATGCGGGGGCTTATCACGGGAATACCCAAGGAGCCCTTTTATTTTGTCCGACAGTAAGCCACCAGATTATACCGTTTTGAGGGCGAGCCTAATGGCACAAAAGTCATGTTTCAATGACCTTGCAATTGACTCGCAGGGGTGAATTTGCTACACTCAATACGAAATCGCCAATTACTAGAGGAGAATTTATGAAAAAGAGACTTGTTGTGTCTGCCATTGCGCTTTTAATCAGCGCATTGGCCTGTAATTTGCCCGGCGGCGCAACCACGCCGGAGCCAGACGGCCCGGACGCAGCCTTCACCATCGCCGCCCAAACGGTGGAGGCCGAACTGACCCTGGTCGCCCTGGCCCAGCCGACCACGCCTGCCCCGCCCGACGAACCGACCAGCACGCCGGAGCCAACCCAAACACTGACACCGCTTGTCAGCTCAACGCCGACTCCGATTCCGTGCAATATGGCCTCGTTCGTCTCGGATGTAACCATCCCGGACGGCACCAACATTGTCACCGGCGCAGGCTTTACAAAAACCTGGCGACTGAGAAACACCGGCTCGTGCACCTGGAACACGTCCTATTCGCTGGTTTATGACCGCGGCGAAAAGATGAGCGGGCCGGATTCCCAACCCCTGGCCGGCAGCGTGGCCCCCGGTCAAACGGTGGACATTTCCGTAAGCCTGACCGCGCCCGGCACCCCCGGCGACTATCGCGGACACTGGCGTCTGCGTGACGGCAGCGGGGTACTCTTCGGGCTTTCGACCGGTTCCTTCTGGGTGGACATCAAAGCCGTCGCCCCGACAGCAACAACCGAGGTTGTCCTGCCGCCAGCGGTGGCGGCCGTCAACCTTTCGCCGATGGCCGGTGAGAGCGGAACCGTGTACGCACCCGCCGCCGGCGCAGGGGTTGCAAACACCATCCTGGCCGGCGATACGAGCGCCAATCACCTGGCGCGCGGCTACATGAGCTTCGACATTTCAGCCCTGGCCGGGAAAACAATTGTCGAGGCCAGCCTGAACTTAAGCGGCTGCTCGGTGGTCAGAAATCCATTCGCAAACTTGAGCGGAATCTGGGTCGGTGAAGTGCAGTACACAACGCCCCTCAGCCAGACAGCTTACAGCATTGGCGGAACGGGTATTCAACTGCTCAACGCAATCCCGGCCAGCCCAATTGACGTGACCTCCCGCGTTCAAACGCGCGTCAACGAAAGCCGCAGCCGCTTCCAGATTCGTCTTCATCCAGCCAGCGCTAACAGTAATAATGACAACCTGGCCGACTACATGACCTGCGGCGCGCCGGTGCTATCCATCACGTACAATCCATAGCACTTTTTCAAGGGGCGTGAAGATTACCGCAAAATAGTCTGTTGGGGGGCTTATGCCTTCCCAACAGACTATTTTGCGGATGTGTTTCCCTGGAAACAACCAAGCGGAGAGCGCACCATGCTTCTCTGATATTTGCCGTAAAGAAGCCCTGACTGTCTTATCGGCGTATGGCCGCTTCGCGGCCCACAAGAAAGACCCGGAAGGTGGCATGTGCCGCACCTCACCCCAAAATACGGGAATTCCTAATGAGCCCGCACCGTGTCAGAACAAATAGGGGAAAAAGACAAAACTTAACAGCGAAGCCACAACACCAACCACCAACCCGTAGAGCAAAAAGGGCCAGAAGGTTTGACGCAGGATGATGCCTTCTTTGCCAGAGAGCCCAACAACAGCACAGACGGCAACGATGTTGTGAATACAAACCAGATTGCCCATCGCACCTCCAACCACTTGTGCTGCTATGATGGTCTGACGCGGCAACCCAATCTGTGTGGCCATGCTCCACTGAAACTCAGCAAAAAGCAGATTGGATACTGTGTTCGAACCGGTGATGAAAGAGCCCAAACCGCCAACATACGCAGCAAACATCGGCCAGCCCTGTCCCACCAGTTCAGACAGGGCCCTGGCCATGGATAGCGGCATCGAGGGATAAGCATTGGGATTCAGGCTCGCATCGGCGATACCAGAGCCACGAAAGATAGAGACCAGGCCAACGGCAAAGAACAGGGCAATCGCCGGATTCTTCATGCTTTTGAGAGAGTCCACCCAGGCAACTTTGACTTTATCAGCAGACATGTTGTGGATGAAAATAGTTAGGATGGCAACCAGCATGAAAGGGATAGTGCCGGGCAGATAGAGGTACGCAATGGAGGCGCTTACCGTCTCGTATCCCAGGATACTATCCCAGGAGATGGTTTGTTCACTTAACCAGCCTTTCAACCCGATTTGGTCAATACGGGTAAGAACCAGAATAACGCCGATGAGCACATAGGGCAACCAGGCCTTGAACTGACTCATCCGAGCCTGGAACTTGCGGCCCTCGGCGCTGGCACGAAGCGTACCGGACCATTCGGGGTCCCAGTTTTTTTGCGAACCAAACGTCCACACATCTTTGGGTACGGCGAACCCGCGTCTGGCCCCCCAAATGACAACGCCAAGACCGATCAGGCCTCCAATCAATGAGGGAAATTCTGGTCCCAGAAACCAGGCAAAAGCCAGAAAGGGGATAGAGAAAGCCACGGCGGCAAAGACGCAGAATTTCCAGGCAGCAAAGCCATCGGCCCAGGAACGGTTGGGACCGAAAAAGCGAGAGATAAATCCCAGCATAAAAATGGGCAGGATGAAAATCATGGGCAGGTGCATCAGGGCAGCCCATTGGCCAATCAGCATGCCAAAGGATTCATAATCGGTGAAGTTGAGGCCTGCTGCCCCGGCAGAAACGGCATCGTCCACGACAGGCTGCAGAAAACTCAACCCAAGCGTGATTGGCGTTCCAACAGCACCGAAAGAGACAGGGAATGAATTGAACACCAGGCAAATCACAGCGGCAGCCAGAGCAGGAAAGCCAAGCGCGAGCAGCAACGGAGCAGCCAGGGCTGCCGGTGTGCCAAAGCCGGCCGCGCCCTCAACGAAGGCCGCAAATAAGTAGCCAACAATGATGGCCTGCACGCGCATATCCGGTGAGATTTTCTGCATCCCATATTGGATGGTCTCCATACCTCCGGACTCGCGCAGGGTATAGAGAATAAGTATCGCCCCAAAAACGATGATTAAAATACCGATGGCCGTAATCGCGCCTTGAATGCTCAGGGCGGCGATATAACCAACTGGTAAACGCCAGACAATCAGG
>JAWOIR010000330.1:0-6554 GCA_046484545.1 Anaerolineales bacterium | reverse complement strand
GCAAGCGTTTTCCAATCCCCAGCCCCTTGCCGCCCACCAGGCATTCCCAGACCGTATCCGATTCGCGCCGCAGGAGCAGGATTTCGGCTTTGCCGCCGGTTTCCTTGCGGGCTGACAATCTTGCCGGGATGACGCGCGTCTGGTTGACCACCAGTAAATCGCCGGGGTTGAGATATTCGCCAATCTCTCTGAAAATTCTGTGTTCCAGTTTTCCGGTTGCCCGGTTGAAGACCATTAAGCGCGACGAATCGCGCGGCTCGACAGGAGTCTGGGCAATGAAGGAGGCTGGCAGGTCGTAATTGAAGTCGGATGTTTTCATACAACCTTCTCTGCCAGGAACTCTATCGCTTCCTGCCAAAACTGCGATTGCATCCCTTTCTCAATTTCCATATCATGCCCGGTTTCGAAGCGCAAGAAGTTGAATTCGGGATGCGCCGTCAGGACGGGCTGTACCTCGGCGTCCTGCAAAAGGCCGCCTTTTTCGGGGCTGGCCTGCGTCAGCAGCAGCGGACAGCGGATTTTGCTGAAATTGACATCGTCCACATCGGCGAAGAAGCCTTGCACGCGGCCCTCGGCGTGGAAGTCCATCACCGCCGGGTCGAGCAGGGACATCTCCTCGGCCTGGCCAGCGGGCAGCCCACGCCGAATCAGTTCGTCGTGCGGACGCCCGGCCAGTTTGCGGCGCAAGCCAAATAGTTTCGTGCTGCGCCGCGCGTTCATCACTTCGATGTGGATGGCGAGATTAAGGGAGGCATCCCCGGTCACCAGGGCGCGGATTTTATCGGGATGGTTTTGGGCCAGGTGCAGGGCGATGGAACCGCCCATCGAATGCCCGACCAGGGCTGCGGGGCAGTCCGCGCCGAAATGGGTTAGCACGGCTTCGGCGTCGCGGTAAAAACCGTCAGCAGTGTATCCGCCCATCACCCGTCCCGATTTGCCATGCCCGCGAAAATCGAAGGTGACGACCTGCCATTTTTCAGTCAGCGCAGGCAGGATGGATTCAAAGACCTGCCAGCGGTTCGAAAATCCGTGCAGGAGCATGAGCAGGGGGCCGTTGCGCGGGCCTTCGGCAAGGTTGAGGAGACAGTGTTCCGTCTTCAATATAGATTCGTGCATCATCGACTAAAAAACCGCCCAAGAAAATTGATAAGGTTTAGCAAAACGGTTAGCACAATCGAAATGAGAATGCCTGTCGCCAGCGGAAAATAAAAAGTGGAGTTTTCACCTTCGATACGGATATCGCCAGGCAAGCGTCCGAGCGGCAGGCCGAATTTGGCAGCCAGAAAGAGCGCTCCGCCCAGGATTAAAAGCGACACGCCAGCCAACATTAAGAAGCGTCCAATCGTCTCCATAGATAAGCACAATCATATCACCAGCCGGCGCAGAAAAGGTATAATCTGGCAAATTCCAACGGCGATTTGTGTGGAGGGATAACTATGGAAAACTTCTTTACCAAAGATTTCATCGGCGACGAGTTTGTCTTTCTTGGGCAGCAACATTTGATTGCCATGCTCTTGTTGGTTTTGCTCAACATCCTGTTGCTGGAACTCAGAAATGCCGGCAACACTGCGCGGAAGCGCGCCGCCTGGACGATGGCCATCATCCTGTGGCTGAATGAAGTTGGCTGGCATATCTGGAATGCTTCCATCGGCCAGTGGACCTTGCAAACCATGCTGCCCTTTCATGTATGCAGTATCCTGGTCTGGCTGGGCGGCTGGATGCTGGTCACGCGCAACCGATTCATTTATGAGTACATGTATTTTCTCGGCATTGGCGGCGCGCTGCAGGCCATCATCACCCCTGATTTGGGTATTTACGGATTCCCGCATTACCGCTTCTTCCAGACTTTCATTTCACACGGCCTGATTGTGACCGCTGCGATTTACATGACCGCTGTTGAAGGTTTCCGCCCGACCTGGCGTTCGATGCTGCGGGTCATCATCGGCGGCAATATCTACATGCTGGTTGTGAGCGGCATCAACTGGCTGGTTGGCAGTAATTATCTTTACACCATGCACAAACCCGAGACTGCCAGCCTGTTCGACCTCATGCCAGACTGGCCTGTGTACCTTCTGGTGGTGCAGGTCATCGGGTTGGTCACATTCCTGATACTGTACCTGCCGTTTATTATTAAGGACTGGCATGCTGGAAAGCAACAAACAACTTGATATAATGACCAGACAACTATTTGAGGGTTCACTGACATTTGCCCCAAAATGCGGAGGCTTGTCACGGGAATTCTCAAAGAGCCTATTATTACAGCGCAAAGTTCCAGAAATAAATCCCGAAAAATGGTTGTGCGTGGGGGCGCACGCCCCCACGCACAACCATTTTTCGGTTATCTCTGAAAGTGAATGCGCAGCAGCAATGCAACCTTGCGCTGTAATACTATTTACGGAGAAGAAAAAATGAGAAAACTTGCCAACCTGTTCTTGTTACTGGCCTTGCTTCTACCTTTCAACCCGGTTCAGGCACAGGCCTCCGCCAACCCTGACAAGGTCGTCATTCCCGGCACGTTGCAATCGGAACTTGGCTGTTCGGGCGACTGGCAGCCTGATTGCGATGCCACCGCCCTCGAATATGACCCCCAGGACGACATCTGGAAAGGGGAATTCCTGATTGAGCCGGACAACGACCAGGACGAGCGAGGTTCACGCTACAAGGTCGTCATCGACGGCTCGTGGAGCGAGAATTACGGCATCAATGCCACCCCCGGCGGCGCGGATATCCCGCTTGAAGTGACAGAGCCCACCCTGGTTCGCTTTTATTACGACCATAAAACCAAATGGGTCGCAGACGATTTCAACACAATTATCGCTGTGGCGGTAGGCGACTTTCAGCAGGCGCTTGGCTGTGAAAATAACAACGATGCAACCTGCTTCCGCTCCTGGCTGCAAGACCCGGATGGCGATGGAATCTTTGATTTCTCGACCAGCGCGTTGAGCGCCGGGACGTATTCTGCGGCAGTGGCTTTATATGAAGACATCGAGCAAATCGCTGTCGAGCCAATTTCTTTTACCCTCGAAAACGACGGCGATGAAGTTTATTTTGGCTATGATGCCGGAAAGGGAACATTACTGGTGAGCACCGAAGGCGCCCCGCGCGGCAACCTGGCCCGGCAGCAAGCCTACTGGGTGACGCGCGACACCATCATCTGGAAGGGGCCTGTTGCCCCGCAAAATACCTACAAACTACATTTTTCGGCGGATGCCGGACTGGCCCTGGCCCCCAACGCCATCCAGGGTGGACAGGAAATCACTCTGACCCTGACTCCCGGCGGCGTATCAGACCAAATCCTGGCCCGCTTCCCGCACCTGAAAGATGGCAGTATGCTGACGATTTCTCCCGCCGACCTGCCGCGCGTGCCTGAAATCCTGAAAGGCCAAATCGCCGTCTCGGCCTGGGGACAAAACGAGAAAATGCGCGACGCCACTGGCCTGCAAATCCCCGGCGTGCTGGACGACCTGTATCACTACGACGGCCCGCTCGGCGTCAGTTGGGAAAACGGTCAACCCGTCATCCGTGTCTGGGCGCCGACCGCGCAAAACGTCAGCCTGGTTCGCTTCGCGGATTCAGCGTCAGACGCCCTCGAAACTGTCCCCATGTCCCTCGACGCGGAGACCGGTGTGTGGAGCGTCAGCGGTCAGGCCGATTGGAAGAATCAGTTCTACCTGTTCGAGGTCAAAGTCTTTGTCCCATCCACCGGCGGCATCGAAACCAACCTTGCCACCGACCCGTATTCCTTCAGCCTGTCCACCAACGGACGCCGCAGCCAGATGATTGACCTGGACGACCCGGCCCTCAAGCCGCCCGGCTGGGATACGCTCGCCAAACCGCCGCTGGATGCCCCTGAAGATATTGTCCTGTACGAACTGCATGTGCGCGATTTCAGCGCCTCAGACCCCGCCGTGCCGGATGAACTGCGCGGCACCTACAAAGCCTTTACGCTGACCGATTCCAACGGCATGAAACACCTCAAACGACTGGCCGACGCCGGGCTGACGCATGTCCACCTGCTGCCGGCCTTCGACATCGCCAGCGTCAACGAAGACCGCAGCGCCTGGAAGACGGTAGATGAAGCGGCCCTGGCCGCCCTGCCCGGCGATTCCGACCAGCAACAAGCAGCAGTGGCCGAAATTAGCGGCGAAGACGGCTTCAACTGGGGCTACGACCCACACCACTTTACCGCCCCGGATGGCAGTTACGCCACTAACCCCGACGGTTCGACCCGCGTGCTGGAATTCCGCCAAATGGTGCAGGCTCTAAATCAATCTGGACTGCGCGTAGTCATGGATGTGGTCTACAACCATACCAACGCCAGCGGACAAAGCGCCAACTCGGTCTTCGACAAAATCGTGCCGGGCTACTACCACCGTCTGAACGCCAACGGCGATGTGGAGCGCAGCACCTGCTGTGACAACACTGCCAGCGAGCACACCATGATGGAAAAATTCATGATTGACTCGGTGCTGACCTGGACGACCGCCTACAAGGTGGACGGCTACCGCTTCGACCTGATGGGGCACCACATGCTCTCTGAAATGGTCAACCTGCGCGCCGCGCTCGACAGCCTGACCCTTGAAAAGGACGGCGTGGACGGGGAGATGGTCTATGTCTACGGCGAGGGTTGGGACTTCGGCGAAGTTGGTGGCAATGCACGCGGCATCAACGCTTCGCAATTGAACATCGGTGGGACCGGCATCGGCGTCTTCAACGACCGTCTGCGTGATGCTGCGCGCGGTGGCGGGCCGTTCGGTCCCCTGCCCGAACAGGGCTTCCTGACTGGGCTGCTGATTGCGCCCAATGAATACGAAAACCGCAGCGGGACCAACCAGCAGGCCAAACTGAACGAATACACTGACTGGATTCGGATTGGCCTGGCCGGGAATCTGGCCGAATATGTCGTCATGAATTCCAACGGCTACGAAGTGCCGGGACGCCTGATTGGCTACAACGGCAACCCCGCCGGGTACACCCGCGACCCGCAGGAAAACATTGTCTATGTTTCGGCGCATGACAACGAGACGCTCTGGGACGCCATCCAGGCCAAATCTCCCGCCGAATGGGCGCTGGCTGAGCGTGTGCGCATGAATAACCTTGGTGTCAATATTGTTATGCTCTCGCAGGGTGTGCCTTTCTTCCATGCCGGTGACGAACTCTTGCGCTCGAAATCTCTCGACCGCAACTCCTACAACTCCGGCGATTGGTTCAACAAACTCGATTACACCTACCAGACCAACAACTGGGCCGTCGGATTGCCCCAGGCTGGCTACAACGGCGACAAGTGGGACATCATCCGCCCGCTGTTGGCCAACCCCGACCTGCAAGCCAGCCCGGATGATATCCAGTTCGCGCTCAATAACTTCGAGACCTTCCTGAAAATTCGCAAGAGTTCGGTCTTGTTCCGTCTGCGGACCGCCGACGAAGTCAAAACCCACATGACCTTCTTCGGCGCAGGCAGCGACCAGACCCCTGGCGTAATCACCTACTGGCTCAACAACCAGGGCGGCGTCATCAATGACCCCTACAGCCACATTGTGGTGGTTTTCAACGCCACTATCGAAGCTCAGGGGATTACGCTGGAAGATGTCAAGGGACAGGCGTTTGCCCTGCATCCTGAACTGCAAAACGGCGCGGATCCGGTCGTCAAGAATGCCGCCTTCGAAAGTGCGACGGGCATCTTCAACGTCCCGGCCCGCACGACGGCTGTCTTTGTGGTCGAGAATGCCAGTTACCAGCCGCCCGCCGCGCCGGTCGAAGCGACCGAAGCCCCGGTTGTGGTCGCGCCTGAGCCGCTGCCCGAAGAAGCCTCCCCGAACCTGCTGTTCGTCATCCTCGGTGGGATTGCCGTCCTGCTGGCTGGCCTGGCCGCCTGGTTCTTTGGCATGAAGCGCAAGAATCAGTAAAACGAAAAATGTCGAAAAATTAAGACGCCAGGATGCAATTCCTGGCGTCTTAATTTTTCATAGCGACTACCTTACTTCTTGCTCAATACCCTTGGTTGGGTCAGCACTTCGGGACGCAAGATGTCATCGAGTTCTGCCTGGGTCAGCAGGCCCTTCTCCAGTACGATTTCCGCCACGCCGCGCCCGCTGGCGTGGGCTTCTTTGGCTACTGCGCTGGCGTTTTCATAGCCGATATAAGGATTAAGCGCAGTCACAATCCCAATCGAATTGGCGACCATTTCGCGCAGATGAGATTCATTGGCGGTGATGCCGCGCACACAGCGCTCGGCCAGTGTCAGGCAGCCCTGGCGCATGTAGTTCAACATGGATCTCAAAAAACCTCCAGGCTGTCTTTTAGAGCTGAATCATCCGCCCTGAAATCGAATCTTCATGGGTTTAACGGGGCGGTTCGATACCCTCCACAATCCTGCTGCCCGGAGCAAAGGCGGCACAGCGATTGTATAAACGGATATGCTTCCTGACATCATCGGCTAGATACTCAATAGCTTCCGCTTCATCTTGGGGAAATTTCTGCACAGGTCCTTTTGTGAAGGTTAGGACCACCCCGTGGCAGCACTCCTCCAGCATGTATATCAGTTGCTTGCACGC
>JAWOIR010000325.1:0-10584 GCA_046484545.1 Anaerolineales bacterium | reverse complement strand
ATCCATCGCCAGTAATATATTTTCATAAACCGATAACATCGGAAGGAGTTGAAAAAACTGGAAGACAATCCCCATATTGCGCCCACGCCAGCGCGCCATCGGGCCCTCGCTCATCTCGTGCAGGGCGGTATCGTTGACCCACACCTCGCCCCCACACGGGCGGTCTATGCCGGTAATCATGTTCAGTAGCGTGGTCTTGCCACTGCCCGATTTGCCGATAATGCTGACAAATTCCCCTGCGTTCATCTCCAGGTTGATGTTTTTCAAAACCGGGTAATCGCCCACTGCGGTTTTATAGGATTTATCCACGCCGCGCAGTTCGACAATTGGGCGGCCCTGCGCCGGGCGGGTTGTTTTGCCGTTGGTGTTGAAAAGAGAAAAAGAAGCCATAACCTATCCTTGTGAAAAAATCTTGGAAGTCACCTGTACTTACGCACAAGGAGGGCAAAGGTTTTATTAACCCGAAATTGCCTGCTTGCACGCATAAAGCGTGCAAGCAGGCAATTTCGGAAGTACTTGCTCCACTTTTAGCTGTCCGCTTCCCCTGCCGCCCGCAAACCCGAAAGATACGCCCCGTGAACTGTTGCGGGGTGTTCCCGGAGGGTGTGCTCCCCAGCGAAGAAAAGTATATTATCAACCGGGGCGGCCAGGGTATCGTAATCGTCCGGCTCAGCGCCGGGCATCAGCGAGGAGTACGAACCGCGCGCGAACGGGTCACTGCCCCAGCGCGTCAGCAGCCAGCCGCGCGGGTCGGGCACGCCGGGGCCATAGATGCGCCGCAAAACGGACAGCGCCGAAGCAACCACCTGCTCATCCGTCCAGGATTCGATTTCGAGACCGAAGCGGCCCGCGTTGAAGCCGAGCAAAACCGGCGCACCGACCAGCGGCGCAAGGTTGAGCCACTCGCACCACTCCCCCTTGCGCTCCGAAACATAACCAAGCAGGTGGGCATCGGCATCCCAAAAGACCTCGTCAAACTGCAAATAAACCTTGTTCAGCACCCCGAACCCCATACGCGCCATTGCGCGGCGTTTCTCGGCGGGCAGGGGCGGATTAAAGGAGATGTCCTGACCTTTGAGCACACCCAACGGGAGAGCCACCACCACTTTATCGGCTTCAAACTGCCCCCGCTCGGTTTGGACGCGGACTCCCGAGGGGCCGACCTCCACGCTGCGGACGATGTGCCCCAGCCGGATGTCCAACCCGTCCGCCAGGTGGCTGATGAGTTGCCCGTACCCGTCGGGGAAGATGACATCCTCACCGCCGTAATCGTCGGCATTGTCGAACCAGTAGAGCGATAAATCGGCTGCATCGGCGGCGTATTCGTGCTCGATGGCGGTATTGACAGCGTACCAGGCCCGGCGCAGTGTCTCTGCGGGCAGGTCTGCTTCTTGCAGATAGGCGCTAATCGTGGCTTGCAGGGAAACATCGTCGTCGAAGTCTTCCTGCCATTTGGCAATCAGTTCTGTGAGGGTATCCAGAATCTCGTCTATTTCGGCGTCTTCGCGGGCGGAGAGTTGGCGTCCATCGCTGGCGTAGCGGGTGATGTTGTCGTAATCGGTGCGGACGCGTTTTGCGCCGACTTCATCGGCCAGTTCGGTGAGCGGGTTGCCGCGCGTGCCGTGAATCCAGGAGGCGCCCATATCGAGCGGCAGGCCGAGGGAGGCGTCCGTCCAGGTGCGGCCGCCGATGCGGGTGCGGGCTTCGAGGACGATGACGCGGGTTCCGCGCCGGGTCAGTTCGCGGGCGGCGGATAGGCCAGCCATGCCCGCGCCAAGCACCAGCACGTCGGCCTGGCTGTCAGATGCCGAATCGGCCAGGCTGGAGGTGTCGGCCCCGGCAGAGGAACCCGGACGAGGCGTGGTAGCACGTTCATTTGACGGTGAGACAGGCAAGGGGGCGCAGCGAACGAGCAGCAATCCGCCGAGGCTGGCAGCCAGCAGTTTAAGGGTATCCCTGCGGGTGAGTGTCAAGTTTGAATCTCCAAGAATCAAAAAGCGCAAGGTTGGGAGGCCTTGCGCTTTGGGCTTACTTGCTTCTGAGCAGGATTGTGACCTTGCGGGTTGGCTCTTCGCCGATGCTCTCACTGAACACGTCCGGGTGGTCGCGCAGTTCGAGGTGGATGATGCGCCGCTCGGCAGAGGACATCGGTTCGAGGATTTGGCGTTTGTCAGTGCGGACTGCTTGTTCGGCCATGCGGCGGGCCAGTTGGCGCAGTTGTTTTTCGCGGCGGGCGCGGTAGCCTTCCACATCGACCACCACTTGCATCCAGCGCTGGGCTTCCTTGCTGACAATCAAGCCGAGGATGTATTGCAGGGCGTTGAGGGTTTCAGCGCGGCGGCCAATCAGGATGGACAGGTCGTCACCCTGGATATCTATCAGGATGGGCATGTCACCGCTTTCGTCGGCTTCGCCATAGGCCGCAGAAACGCGGGCGGGCAATTTCATCTTAACGAGCAGTTCGTGGGCAGCCTGGGCGCTGAAATCGAGCAGTGGGTCATCAGTGGTGACCGGCCCTTCGGTCTCGACAAACTTCTGAGGGTTCGGTTCGCCATCCACCTTCAGGCTCAAGCGCACACGCACCTGGCGCGCGCCGAATCCGAGAAAGCCGCGATTGCCTTCATCGACAACTTCCACATCTACCTGGTCTTCAGAGACGCCCAATTGCTCAAGTCCCTGTGCAAGGGCTTCTTCGACCGAGGGGGCAATAACTTCCAGTGTCGTGCGTTCCATAAAAACTCCTCCCTATTTCTTGGATTTTTTGGCGGGTGTTGTTTTGGCGGGCGGCTGCGCCGGACTGCCAAAAGTGAGCAGGTTGCGCCAGTTGACCTTACCTAGCGCGGCATACTGGGCAATGCCAGCCAGATTGCTGATAATGAAATAGACTGCCAGGCCCGAAGCAAAATTGAGCGAGAACCAGAAGAGCATGAGCGGCATGTAAATGCCCATCATCTTGGTCATCTGGGCCGATTGGTCGTTGGGGTTGGCCGAGGGCATGACGGTCAGTTTGGTCTGGATATAAGTGGTCAGACCGACAATAATCGCCAGGGTGGGGATGCCGCCAAAGGGGACGATATCCGCCAGGATGCGTTCCGGCTGGCCGAGGTTCATCCACAGGAATTGGGTGTTGATGGGCAACAGGGCGCTAATCGAAGCCGCCGGGAAGACTTCTCCCATCCACGCCCAGGCCGGGTCGGTGATGCTGCGCACCAGGTCGACCAGTTGCAGGGGTGAAACGCCCATAACGCGGTTAATCGACTGGTACAGGCCGATGATTACCGGGAACTGAATCAGGGTTGGGAAACATGCGCCGAGCGGATTGACACCCTGCTCTTTGTAGATACGCATTTGTTCCTGGGCCAGTTTTTCCTTGTCATCTTTGTACTTGGCCTGCATTTTCGTCCACTCATCCGATTTCATCAACTCCTGCATGCGCGCGCTTGATTTAATCTGCTTTGCCATTAAGGGGTGCGTTGCAATTTTTATCAGGATGGTGAAGAGGATAATGGCAACGCCAAAATTACCAACAAGAGAATAAATCAAGAGCAAAATGTTGGTCATTGGCGTAACAATCAGGGTATCCCACATAACAAACTCCTATTCTTACGGCTTGAACGTCCAGCGCTGGGCGCCGTTTACATCAAAAGCAACCAGCAAGTCGTCGCCTTGCATGGGAACAATCAAAATCAGGTCGCCCGCCAGTATAGGCCCGGAAACCAGTTTGCCTTTCAACTCGGCCTGCCACAGGGTCGCGCCGTCACCGGAAAGGGCTTGCACACGCCCCAGTTCGGTGACATAAAGCACCTTGCCGTCAAAAACAAGCGGGCTGGCAAGTATTGAGCCTTCTTCAGCACGCTGCCAGCGAATTGCGCCAGTGGCCTGTTGCAAGGCATAGAATCTGCCTTCCTTGCCAACCATCACGCCGATATAAAGGGTTTCACCATCCAGGACGGGTGCGCTCCAAATTGTGCCGTCCAGCTTTTGCTCCCAATTGACTGCGCCGCTGGCAGCCTGAATGGAAAACATGCGCCCGGAAAGTGTGCCGATATACAGATTGCCGTCTTCGTCCAACAGCGGAGGGGCCATGATGGGCCCGTTGAGTTCACGCTGCCAGACCTCCCTGCCAGTGGCCGGATTAATGGCAAACAGGACGCCGTCCATCGTGGGCACGAAAATCAATTCACCATTGGTGACGAGACGGGCCATCAGACCGTTGTTCGACAATTGGACTGACCAGCGTTCATTGCCATTCATATCGAGCGCATATAGAATGCCTTCGCCGCCAGGGGCATAAATGGTGTCATTCAGCGCCAGAGCACCGGCAATCCAGGTGCCCTTGGAGCCTTCGAACGTCCAGCGAACGTTGCCCGTCGCGCGCTCGACGCTGTACAGACCATGCTTGGACGGATGCGAATTGGGAACAACCATTTGACCGCCATCGGTCAACGCAACTGGTGCAAACAGGATAATATTGTTATCTGAATCTTTCGGGAAACGCAGGGGCGCATTGCCGAGTAAAATTTCCTGTCCATTGGTCACATCGACGGCGTGAACTTGCGACCCCGCCGAGATATACAGAATGTCATCATCCAAAACAAGGCCGGGGAAATTTTGGGTTGCAAAAAATCCACCACAGGCGCTTAAGCCCAGCGCCAAAAAAACAATCATCAAAGGTAAAGCAACTCGCTGAAACTTCATCGAAACTCCTAGGGAACAGGGTCAACCCCGCCGGGGTTAAAGGGATTGCAGCGCAAAACCCGCCAGGTTGCCATCAAACTTCCCTTGATAGCGCCGTACTTGTAGATGGCCTGGTAGCCATAATGGGAGCAGGACGGGTAAAACCGGCAGGTATTGGGTGGCATGGCTTTAGACAGGGTCGCCTGGTAAAATCGAATTAAACCCAAAAGCGCCAGACGCGGCCAGTAAGACAGGCTGCGCGGCAAATCGCGTAAATGCGGTTCGTCGGGATATTCTTGCGGCAGATAGTGCTGGGTCATTGACATCAAGAGCCGGGGTACAGGCCAACGCGCGCCAACAGGCTGCGAAGCGCCGCCTGGATTTCTGTAAAATCGGCATCCAAAAGAGGCGGACGGGCAATCAACATCAGGTCACGGCCAGGAGAGAGCGCAGGGATGAGCGGGCGAACGGATTCGCGCAACAAACGCTTGGCGCGATTGCGCCGGACAGCGCTTCCGAATGAACGCCCCGCTGTTACACCGACCCGCAGGCCGGTTTCATCCGAAACATGCACAATCAAGACAACAAGCGGGTGCGCGAAAGACTTGCCATAATTCCGCACCCGCTTGAAATCGGTGGACCGGGTCAGTCGAAAGTGTCGCTGCACCCATGCCTCGCATCTGACAACGGCGAGCGCCGTTGAAGCCTACCAGCGCACCTTTTTGACGTGGTTGTTCGATTTAACCGTCAACCGGACGCGGCCACGCTGACGGCGTCGGCGCAAAACTTCACGACCGTCTGCGGTGGACATGCGGGAGCGGAAACCGTGCACGCGCACGCGGCGCCGGATTTTTGGTTGGTAAGTACGTTTTGTAGCCATGTAGAAACCTCACAATCAAAGAATAAGAACGACAACAAAAATGCGCGCAAGGCGCAATCGGCACAACATTATACCGTAAACAGCATAAAGTGGGAAGTGAAAAATCAGCCGGTTTTTGGCAACCCATCTGACTGGCGCAGCGGCACTTCCAGGAAGAAGGTGCTGCCCTGCCCCAACTGGCTCTCCAGCCAGACCCTGCCGCCATGCCGCTCGACAATCGAGCGCACGATTGCCAGACCCAGCCCGGAGCCTTTTTGCTCGCGCGCTTCGCGCTGTCCGCCGCGATAAAACTTCTCGAACAGGCGCGGCTGGTCAACGGGAGCGATGCCAATACCGCTGTCCCGCACTTCAAAACGCAGGGCGTCCCCCGAAATCTGGGCGCGCACGGCAACACGTCCATCCTGTGGCGTGTACTTGACCGCGTTCTCAACCAGGTTATACAAGGCCTGCTGCAGCAGGGCCGTGTCGGCTTCAATCATAACCGATTGGTCAAAGGCCATTTCAACACCCAGGTTTATATTTTTCTGTGACGCCTGCATTTGCAAGGTGCTGGTGACGCGCTCGATAATTTCGTAAATTGGGGCAATTTCCAGTTGCAGGCCAACACCGACCTCGATGCGTCCCAAATCGAGCAGGTTGTTGACCAGCCGGGCCATGTTCTCGACCCCGGAAATGATTTTCTTGACATAGCCCTGCTGTTGTTCATTCAATTGCCCGACCATTTCGAGCATGGTGGCATAGCCGCGCATCAAGGTCAGGGGCGAGCGCAGGTCGTGACTGACCGTATTGACAAACTCGGTCTTCATCGTGTCGAGTTCCTTGAAGTAGGTCACATCACGCAGGATACATACCCGCCCAACCAGACGTCCATCAGCCAGCACCGGCGAGGCAGTCGCCAGGTAAACCTGTCCCTTGCCGACCTCAACCTCGGCGGAGAGTTTGTCGGAGGAGGAGACCTGCAAAATATCCAGCAGGGGCTTATGCGAAATCAGCCGCTCGATCGGCTGGCCCTCGCCCGAACTGACACCGGCGCCGAGCGTCTTCCAGGCGGCAGGGTTGGCGAGCAACAGGCGGTTGAGATGGTCGGTCACCAGCACCGGGTCGGGAGTCGAAGCCAGGATGGCCGCCAAACGCTGGCGCCCAACTTCGGCAGACAGGAAAAGGTGATTGTTGGAGGCCGCCAGGGCTGCCTGTCCAGCCAGGGTGGTCAGAAAGCGGACATCGGATTCAGAGAACTGGCGCGGCTGGTCGTAAGCCGCCCACAATGCGCCATAATGACGGTTCTCGTGCCGCAGCGGGAAAGCCACCAGCGAAGCCGGGGCATCCTGGGCCGAGGGCAATCCAAAGATGCGGGCGCGGGCGACGTTGGTCAACACAATACGCTCCTGCTGGCGGGTGAGTTCCAAAATCTGTTCGTCGAGATAAGCGTATTTTTCTTTGGAGGGGCCAAGCGCAAAGCGCGAGGGCAGGTCTTGCTCGGTATCTTTCAGGCTGTCCTGGGTCAGCACCACGCGCACGGCGCTGGCGCCGGTTGCCAGGATGGCTTCGAGAACCGGCTCGACAGAATCACCCATATCCAGGCTGGAGGCGACTCCCTGGCTGACCAGCAGCAGTCGGTTCAGTTCCTCCAGGCGCGATTGCAGGCTGACACGCATCTGCTCAAAGGCACGCCGCAGTTGCCCGACCTCGTCCACACCCTCGACCGGCAGGGGATGGTCGAGCTGTCCCTGGGCAATGCGCACGGCTTCGCTCGCCAGTCCTTGCATCGAACTGGTGACGGAACGCAAACCAAATTTGAGCGAAATCAAAGCGACCACCGCCAGGGCAAAAATCATCAAGGAGAGCGGAGCGGCAATCGCCAGGGCACGCTTCTGGGCTTGCTGGGCCGGAACGGTCAGTACCACCGACCAGGGACGGCCCAAAGCCGGTTGGAAATAGACCAGGTTGCGGGTCCCGCTGGGGGAGGTATCGTCGAAGAAATCCGGTTCTGATTTTATTTGCCCGGAGTAGCGGGTCATCACCAGAGAGGGGTTGCTGTGATAGATGATGACTCCGTTTTCGTCCAGCAAAAATCCCTCGCCGTCAATATCGCCCAGGCTGTCCAGGCTGCCGACCAAAGGCTGGGTAAAGGGGTTGGCATCCAGGCTGGTGCGCCCAATCAACACACGGACGGGCGTCCCGCTGCTCTCGTCGGTCAGGGCTATTACAAACGAAATGCGGGCCGAACGTCCGCCTTCAAGCGGGGGGATGGTGTAGGTCTGGCTGAGAACGCCATTAAACGCCAGGGTCAGCCCGGCCAGTTCTTGCGGGGTCAGCACTTGCTCGACAGGCAGGCCGGACGGATAGACCCCAACCAGGCTGCCCTGCGAATCAAAAAGCATCAATTGGTCAAAGAAGGGGATGGCGCGCAACTGCCTCCCCAGAATTTCGTTAACGCGCCCGCCTTCGGTTGTCAGCAGTTCGTCGTTGAGCGCGTGCTGGGCGGCCACGTTCTGGCCAGTTTCGAGAAAGAAAGGCACGCTTTGCGACACCAATTCAGCACTGCCCTGCATACGGAATTCGAGCATCTGGCGCGCCGCCGCCCCGGCCACCAGCCAGTCGCCAATCAGCAGGGCCATCAGCAGGGAGGTAATTAGCGTGCCGGTTCCAAACAGGAAACGGGCTTCGAGGCTGCGCTCTCCCGGCGAAGGCTGGAGCGGCAGGCGGCGTCCCCAGGCGACCGGGAAAATCAAGGCCAGCACCTGGGCAAAGAACCCGCCGACGAGCATTTCACCCGCAAAGGCCCCGGTTGTGGCAGGCAGTTGGGTCAGGGCATAATCCAGGCGGGTTTCGATGGGCCCGGCAACCAGCATGAAAGAACCGGCGGCAAAGAGCAGGCCAAAAGGCAGGGTGAGTATCAGCGCGGCGAATAACGGCTCGCGCAAAAGGCGATAGGGGAAAGTTCGAAAACGCTGGCGCACCGCCAGGCTGAACAGCACTGCCAGGAAGGCCATCTCCAGTGGCGTATAAACGGACTGGGTATCAAGCGCAAAACGCACCAACCCGGAGACAAACCCAACCAGCGCGGCGGCCAACGGGCCGAGCAAACCGCCAGCCAGCAGCCAGGGAATGGCGGAAAAAAGCATCAGTGCCGGGCCGCGCGGCGAGAGCGGCACGCCCGGCGGCGGCAAGGCTTCGCCTGCGGGCAGGCGCAATCCGATGAAATTGTTGGCAAGGACTGCCAAAATGGCAAAGACCAGTATCAGCCCCCATGCGCGTGAATCCCAAACAGTCTGAAGGGTTTTCCAGGTATATAAAGCCCATCCCAGCAAGGCCACGAGCAAAAACCACCACAACCAGCCCAACGGCGAAGGCCAAAGTGGAGAGAAAAAGTCACCCTGGAAGAGAGAAAAAATGGTTTCCATGCGCTCAAATATTGCAAGGGGTATGCCAGAACAGGGACATTATAGCACGGCGTAAAGCAGCCAATCTTAAACTACACGTTGCGCCGAAGCATTGCAAACTGATTTTCTGAGCGGCTGGGAAATCCAGAAAGGCTCTTTAGGAATTCCTGTGATAAGTCCCCGCATTTTGGGGTATGGGCGCGCTGCAAACGCGCGCGCCCATACCCCAAAATGCGGCCTTCTTTACGGCAAATAGCAGAGAACCCCCAAAAAAAAGTGGAGGAGTAAACCGATAAACTGGTAAACTGAACACTTGGACACTGAATACTGGACACTGAATACTGGAACCTAAAAAATGAAACAACTCCTCCAAAACCTGAAAAACGGCCAGACCACCATCGAAGAAGTCCCCATCCCGACCCCGCGCGCCGGGCAGGCCCTCGTCAGGGTCGCGGCCTCGCTCGTCTCAGCAGGCACCGAGCGTATGGTGGTCGAATTCGCCGAAAAAAGCCTGGTCGGCAAAGCCCGTTCGCGCCCCGACCTGGTCAAACAAGTCATCGACAAAATGCAGCGCGAGGGCATCGCCCCCACCCTCGAAGCCGCCTTCAATCGCCTGGACAGCCCCATGCCGCTCGGTTATTCCTCCGCCGGGGTCATTACCGCCCTCGGCCCCGGGATGGACGGCTTTCACATCGGCCAACGCGTGGCCTGCGCGGGCGGCAACTACGCCGTCCACGCCGAATATAACCTTATTCCGCGCAACCTGCTGACTCCCCTGCCTGACAGCGTCGATTTTGAATCGGCCGCCTTCACCACCCTGGGCGCCATCGCCCTGCACGGCTTCCGCCTGGCCGAACCGCAACTCGGCGAAAACGTGGCTGTCATCGGTCTCGGCCTTTTGGTATTATTGACTATTCAACTGGCGTCTGCGGCGGGATGCCGAGTCTGGGGCATGGACACGGACCCGGAACGGGTCGCACTCGCTTCGCAGTTCGGGATTGCCGCCTGCTCCCGTCAAAACGCGGAAGATTCCGCCCGGGCCTTTACCGCCAATCGCGGCTTCGACAGTGTCATCATTTGCGCCGACACCGCATCGAACGATCCCGTTACCCTGGCCGGGGCCATCGCCCGCGACCGGGCCAACATCGTGGCGACCGGCGCAGTCGGGCTGACCTTCCCACGCAAAATCTACTTCGAAAAAGAACTCTCCTTCATCAACTCGCGCTCCTACGGCCCGGGCCGCTACGACCCCTCCTACGAAGAAAACGGACGCGACTACCCCATCGGCTACATCCGCTGGACAGAGGGACGCAATTTCGAGGCAGTGGTTGGATTGTTGGAAAGTGGAAAGTTGAAGGTTGAGAGTCTCATCACCCACCGCTTCCCCATTGAGCAAGCCGCCGAAGCCTATGAGATTATTACCGGGAAGAAGAAAGAAGCGTTTTTAGGCGTATTGCTAACGTATCCAGATGAGCAGTTATCCAGTTCGCCGGTTGTCCAGTTATCCGGTTCTCCAGTTCAACCGCAAAACCAAATAATCGGAACACCGAATAACCGCATAACAATAGGTGTTTTAGGGGCCGGCCTGTTCGCCAATGCCACCCTGCTGCCGGCGCTCAAAAAAGTGAAAGATGTGGAATTGGT
>JAWOIR010000461.1:0-3295 GCA_046484545.1 Anaerolineales bacterium | reverse complement strand
AGACTCAGCCCAATCTCGTCACCGCAGAAGGGACTCTGCGGCCCGCGCCCTCCATCGAACTGGCCTTCGCCCAGGGCGGACTGGTTGCCGAAGTGTTGGTCCGCCCTGGCGACAAAGTCGCCGCTGGTGATGTGCTAGCCCGCCTGGTGGGTATCGAAACCGTCCAGGCCGAACTGGCCGCCGGGCAACTGGCGCAGACCCAGGCCGAACAAGCCCTCGACCAACTCAAACGCAACGCCCTGCTGACAGCCGCCCAGTCCGAACAAGCCCTGCTTGCCGCCCAGAGCCTCTACGAAAGCGAGTCGGGCAGCTGGGATATCGACAATCTTGAATCCGCCAGCGACCTCGAACTGGGGTTGGAAGATTACATCCTAATGGAACAGGATTACCGCGAAGCCCGCGATAAACTGACCGACTTGCTCGGCAAAGACGAATCCAACCGCGAACGCCGCAGCGCCCAAACCGATTCCGACCGCAAAGCCCAATCCCTGGCCGAGACCTATACTGATTTGCTGAAAGATGTTGCAGCCAATGAGCATCCGCTAACTGAAAAACAGGCCAACCTGCTGGCCGCCATCGCCGCCCTTGAAGCGGCCCGAGAGAACCATTCCCGCCTAGACAGCCAAAACCTCGATACCGAAATCCTGGCCCTTGCCGAAGCGCGTCTGGACGCGGCAACCGCCCATGTAACCGCCGCCCGGTCAGCCCTGGCTTTCTACGAATTGCGCGCCCCCTTCGCAGGCACAATCCTGCACCTCGACCTGAAACCCGGACAGGCCGCCCAGCCAGCCCTGCCCGTCGTCTGGCTGGCCGACACGTCCCGCTGGGTGGTCGAGACCAAAGACCTGGCCGAAATCGACATTGCCCGCATTGCCATCGGACAATCAGCCACCGTCAAACTCGACGCCTTCCCCGGCGAGGAATTCCCTGCCACAGTCACGGCCATCAACCCCGTCGGGCAGGAATACCTGGGCGACAGGACCTACCAGGTCACGCTAACCCTTCTGCAACCTGACCCGAGGTTTCTGTGGCACATGACGGCAACGGTGAGCATAGCGACAGAATAAGTATGAACGCTGTCTGATGTAGAAGAATCAAAAATCCCCGCCTGGTCAGCCTGCCTGAACCCGGCGGGGTTTTTGATTTCATCCAATCTCATTGTGGATGCTCGCCAAGTGTTGCGGGTGATACATACCAAGGTTTTCGGAGGAGATGCGCTACGAACGCATCCCCTCCCCCATTGCGCTGTTGAACACATCGGTGCGCCGCACCAGTGTGTTCCGACGGGTAAAACAGTTTGTGAGCGCGGAGGGGCTCGAATATTATCCCCTGAATGGGGGTCGTCAACAAAAAAGCCTTCCGTTGAAGGGAAGACTTCTTGTGAGCGCGGAGGGGCTCGAACCCTCAACAAACGGCTTAAAAGGCCGTTATTTTGTCAAAAAGCCTTCAAAAAGCACCAAAATCGCCAGCTAAACCATTGTCGGAAAAAGCCGTTTGTTTAGACTCGTCAAAAAGAATTGCGCCTGAAATGGACTACTAGCGCAATTCTTTCCAACGACATAATAGCATGTTTGTTTTTCCCGCTTTAATTTGTCACCTCAGGGGGTGCATAAACCTCATCATAAGCATCATGCAATTCATCTAAAAGTAAATTTCCATAAATCATGGAGGTAACAATGCTATTTGAATGGCCCGCCAACTGTTGCACGGTTGACAAGGGCATTCGACGTTTGAGCATTCGTCGACAGAACCGATGTCTCCACTGATGTGGTGAAACTGAACTTGTAATCCCCAACTGCTTCTTGTACCGCTCAAAAATTTGGTTGATTGCTCCTGGCTTTAGTTTGTTATTCTCACGCCCAGGCCGGGTATCAAGAAAGACATATTTTGATGTGGAGTTTCGCGACTCAAGATATTCCTTCAAGGCTTCAAGAGCCAAGTGGGACATGAACACTGCCCTTTTCTTTTGGCCTTTTTCCAAAACTGCTGCCCGGCGACAATACGGCTCTGGCTCATAAGGTTCAATATCTTCCATCTTAAGCGATGCCACACCAGCACGGCGCGCCCCAGTTGATTCCAAAAATAACATAATGGCGCGATCACGAAGATTTCCCTCTGTTGCTTCAATGAGTTTGACAACAATTTCATCATGAACCCCCTTACGTTGGCGTTCAGGTAGAGTTGGCAATTTCATAAGCCCAGCGAGGTCTTGATTAATAACCCGCCTTTCATATAGCCAGGAAAACAGCCTTTTCGGCCCACGTACATAGCCGTGAAAAGAATCAACAGTGAGTGTTGGGGGATCTTCCAAGGTGCGGGCTTCAAGACCTCGCCACCAGGAAATCAAATCTTTCTTGGTTATCTCAGAAAGTTTTTTGCTCGCCCCATGAGCTTTGATAAACAAGCCCAAACGACATGTGTACCAACGATAGGTCTCCTGGGATGTGCCAAGTAGTGCTTCTTCAAGAAAAGCATTAGTGGCTTCGCCCAGGGTCATATCCTGCTCGACTTCAAGTAGTTGCTGTTGGTTTTTCATAGTATCTCCCGATCAGTAGTGAATTTTGGTTTGAGGGTTTCAGGCTCCTAAGCGGCCTGCTACACCTAAACCCCCGTCACCGCGGGGCTTGTTCCACAGATGCGCCGGTCGGGTCTGCGCATCCTTTTGTTCTACCCCGGCCAGTTTGTCGAGACTGGCCGGGCGGCCATTATTTTACCCGCTTTTTTCTGAAAACAAAGGTTTTCGTCTATTTTGCAACATTCATATAGACAACTATTCCCATCAAAGGAGGTGATGGCCTGGAAGAAATTCAGAATTTGCACCCCGGCGCAGATTAAAAGGCGCGGACGCCCATACCGGCGAAGGACAAGGGCGTCCGCTCACAACAAACGGCATCAGGCCGGAGCCTTTTAACCGCGCCTCCATTTTACCAAACTATTTTATGGAGGCTACTTTGAACAATTCACTTGCATTTCCCCGCACTGGCAAAGCGCTTGCACCCAGACCGCCTGCCACCATCCCCCACCCCGGTATGCAGCAACTCAGCGCAGAAGCATTGCTGGGGATTTCACCCCGACCTGCCGGTTTGTATTACCTGGGCGCGGAATTCAACCCGGGCAACGGATTGATGCCCATCTTGTGCTCCCCCGCTCGCAACCCGTTCGTGCTGGCAACCGCAGAATACGATGGAACCGATAGCCTGCTGGCCCTGGCCTGCACCGCCGCCCTGACCACCTGCCATCTCGGACAGGCAGATCCGCTCGTGGTAACAACCAGCCCGCGATTCTGGGCCCACGC
>JAWOIR010000322.1:0-3560 GCA_046484545.1 Anaerolineales bacterium | reverse complement strand
AAGCCATCATAATCAGCGAGGCGAACAGGGCCAGGAAAAAAGCCGCGCTGAGAGTTGTCTCCCAGCGCGGCTTGAAGAGCAGGTCGTAAGGTCCGAGCAGCGGCAACAAACCGAACAGGAAAATAACAATCCGTACAGCAGGATGGACGCGCTTGTCGAAGGCAATCGTTTTGGCTGACTCTGAGCGGGTGGTTATGTCCATATGGAATGGTTAAGCGTCCGCATCCAGGGCGCGGCGGGCCAGGAAACCGGCTATGGCAATCAGGGCAACGATCAGGGCGATGAGGATATAGACATCGACGGCAATGTCTGCCCAGCTGGCGTTGTTCATCGTCAAATCGACGATTGGCCCAAGCACATAGTAGGTTGGGAAGAGTTTGGCAATCCACTGCGGGATTTCTGGGAACATGAAGATAAAGGCCGGCGCGTACAGGATGATGCCGGTGCTTTTTATCAGGGTGAAGAGCGTGTTGATGTCCTTGACCTGCACGCCCATGATAATTCCCAGCGCCGCAGCAAACACGCCGCCCAGTACGAGCAATCCCACCAGCAGGGCGGGTTGTGTGCCAAAAGCGTTGTTGATGAAGAGAATTAATAAGCCGTTGAAGAGTGCCAGGATGACGCCGGTCAGTCCTTTGGCGCCAAGGATGTCCACCAGCGTGGCTGGGGTGGTCAGCAAGGCGCGATAGGTGCGGTGCATTTTCTCCTCGACCATCGAGGTGGCCGGTACAAACATTCCACCAATGAAAATGGTCATGACCACCAGCAGAGGGAACAGGCGCACGTCCCAGGGGATGTTGGCTTCCTCACCGAGCAAGATTAGTTCGGTCTCAACCGGGACCTCTCGCCCGGCGACGTCGATGATGCCACGCACCAGGGCAACCGCCAGCACCGTGCGGTGCTTGAGCAAACTCTCGCCCCAGATGAACAAATCCATGCTGGTGACGGCGTCGGCTTGCAGTTGGCGGTCGAAGTTTTCAGGCAGGATTAAGGCCATATCGAGCGCGCCCCGTTCCACGTCGGCGCGCAGGGTCTCTTCGACGCTGTAGGTTTCGGTCAGGACGAAATCCAGTTCGGCCATCTGGGCCGTCAGTTGCGAGTTGCCCTGGTCAAGAATGCCCAGGCGCGGCTTGCCCGAAAAAAGCGTACCGAGCAGGAGTGAGAGCACCAGCGAGATGCCAACCGGCATGACAACCGCCATCACAAAAATGAAGTTGTGAGAGCCGTATACGAATTCTTTTTTGAGCAGGGTGAAAACACGGTGGATGTTCATGTGAATTTCCTCTTCAGGACCAGCGCCCCGGCGGTCAACAGGACAACAATCCAGCCCAGCAGGATGAGCATATTCCCGATGACCTGCTCCCATCCCGCACCAAAATTGATGACCTGATGCAGGCTGTCCACCAGATAGTACGATGGGATGAGTTTTGCCCAGGCGGTCATTGTGCCGGGGAAGATAACGCCAAAAGCCGGAACCATGAGCACAATCATGGCCAGTACGCCCCAGGCCATCACCGTGAGCATATCCTTGCCTGTCGCGCCCATGAAAAAGCCAATGCCAGTCACCAGGAATGCGCCCAGCAGCAGCGTGGTCAGCACAATCAGTGGCTCGATGGCAAATCCGCCCACCGCCAGCATCAGAATGGTGGCCTGTACGAGTACCAGCGAAACGCTCATGATTCCCTTGGCAACGAAAAATTCGCGGGTGCTCATCGGCGAAACCAGCAGGGCCCGAATCGTCCCAGCCTGGATTTCCTCCGCCATCAGGCTGGCCAGCCCCATCGTCTCGAACATCAGGATGACGATGGCAAAGAGCGGCAACATGCGGTTGCGAATCGGGATTTGTGCCCCGGCCATATCGCGCCCGACGATAACCTCGTTGGCCTCGATGTTCAGGCCGCGTCCGGTCAGGGTCAGCGAAATCGCCTCGACCATGAGCTTCATCATTTCGCGCATGTCGGCGTCCACATCCGAAGCCAGGTAGACGCGTACGACAGGCTTCTCGCCCAGGGAAATGGCCTGCATGATGTTTTCGGGGAATGCGATTCCGCTCAGGATTTCTTCATTCAAAATGGCCTGCTCCATCGCGTCCGCGCTCTCGAAGACCCGGAAGGTGATACCGTCATCATCAAGCATTTTGGCCGCCTGGGCCGATTCGGCGGGCGCAAACAGGCCAACTTCGATGACTTCATCCACTTCGGCGGGCATGGCGTAGTAAATGCCAATATAGGCCACCAGCGCCATGATGGTGATGAAGGCATAGAACCTGTTGCGGAAAAACAGCATCAGGTCCTTTTTGACCAATGGAAAGATGGTTGACCAGTTCATACCAGCCCGCGCCCGGTGATTTTGATGAAAATATCTTCAAGGCTGGCTTCTTCACTATGAATGGTGACGACTTTCTCGCCGCTGAAGAGTTGTTGTAGTTCGGCGGCGGTACCCTCGGTATCCAGAACGATTTCACGGGCTTCGAGTTTGCCGTCCGTCCCGATGACCTGCGCCTTGACCATGCGTTTGCCGTATTGCTGCTTCAGGTTGTGGGGTGTATCGAGCGCGGCGATTTTTCCCTGGTTGATGAAAGCCACCCGGTCCGACAATTTGTCGGCTTCGAGCATGTCATGGGTGGTCAGGAAGATGGTGACGCCTTTTTGGGCCTCCTCCAAAATCAGGTTGCGAATAGATTCCGCTGAAACCGGGTCGAGTCCCTCGGTAGGCTCGTCCAGGAAAAGGATGCGCGGCGAATTGACCAGGGCGCGGGCGACCATCAGGCGTTGTTTCATACCTTTGGAGTAGCCCTCCACCCGGTCTTTGCCGCGCTCGCCCAGGCCCACCCTGTCGAGCAGGGCGCGGGCGTCGAAGTTTTTGACGCTGAACAGTTCGGCAAACAGTTTCAGGTTTTCGATGCCGGTCATGGCTTCGTACAGGTTGGCAATCTCGAAACAGACCCCAATCTGCTCATGGATTTTGGTCGTCTGGGTGACGATGTCCATGCCGAGCAATGTGGCGCGGCCATCCTTGGGACGCATCTGCCCGGTCAGCATCTTGATGGTGGTGGTCTTCCCGGCCCCGTTGGGGCCCAAGAATCCCAGGATTTCACCTTCGGCGACCTTGAAATTGATATGGTCAACGGCGAGCAAATCGCCGTAGCGATAGGTCAGGTTTTCTGCGAGAATGGCGGGGTTTGTCATGTTTATTCCTTTGGGTTAGAGCGGCAAATCCTTCTTGCCAAAGATGTAGATTCCGGCGGCATAGCAGGCCAGCCCGATGGCGGTCATCGCCAGGAAGGCGGGGGCGACGCCGCTGCCACCAGCGGTGATTTCAGCCGGGTTGAACAGGGTCATCAGGGAAAGATATTTCACAAAGGCAACTTCCTCACCGACACCTGAAAGGATTTTGAGCATAAAAAACAGACCGACAAGGCCGCCGCCCAGGGCCAGCGAGTATTTGCTCTCATTGAACAGGCAGGAGGCCAGGAATCCGATGCCAGTCAATGCAAAGTAGAGCAGCGCAGCACCTGCGTTCAGGAGCACGAATCCGGGGATATCCAGTTCACCGGGAAA
>JAWOIR010000398.1:0-6379 GCA_046484545.1 Anaerolineales bacterium | reverse complement strand
CGGTAACAGGTTCAATCCTGCCCGGAATCATCCTGCATCTCTTGTTCAATACCCAGGCAGTCGTTGCAATTCTGCTGGGAAGCGCAATCTATGGCCTGTTCATCTTCTGGGCGCACCGGAAAGGGGAGGATGTTTTCGATTGAAGACAAACAGACAGGGTTACCCGCAGGGTGCTTCGCAAAAGCCCTGGCTCATTTCATGGAAGCCCCTTTGGGGCTAAAAGCACCAGTCCGAAGGCGGTGCGTCAAGCAGTTGGTCGAGTTCATCGAGACCTTGTCGAGACGACTTTCATGTTACGACGCCGATAACGGCAAAAGGTGATGTTTTCCCGCAAAATCCCAAAAAATTAGCTGCGATTGCCCTGGCTTTCCTGGCGATTGTCTCTTTGGGAATTCCCGTAATAAGCTCCCGCGTTTTGGGGCAAATATCCGAGAACCTGGCGATTCGGCTATTCGCTTTCTGACTCCGTGATAAAATTCAGGCCGCAAATTCAAATCTCCAAACAAGGACTATCTGAATGATTCGCTACTACCGCCACACCTGAATGCAGCAACGGAGCGCAGTCTTGCGCTCGGTGTCCTGCTCGCGTACCTTGCGGCGTGGTGGAGTCTGCATTCGATTCTCGTAATGCTTCTTTTCGCCTCCTGAAACCGCCGTGCGCGTATGCCTGGCGGTTTTTTAATTTGTCACGCTCGCCTGCTTGCAGGCGAAGCCAACAACCTACAGGAGGCTTTTATGTCTGTACCCGATTCTGATACCGTAATTCTCATCACGCGCAATGGCATGGGGGATGCCGAGCCTGCGCTGCAACAAAAACTGGTTACAACCTATTTCAAACTGCTGGATGAAAACAACGTCCTGCCAGCCGTCCTCTGTTTTTATGCCAACGGCGTAAAACTGGTCGTCGAAGGTTCGCCGGTTCTGGATTCGCTGCAATCGCTCGAATCCAAAGGCGTGCGCCTGATTTTGTGCAGCACCTGCCTTGACTATTATGGCCTGGCCGATAAAGTCCAGGTCGGCATCGTCGGCGGGATGACCGACATCCTCGAAGCCCAGCGCATGGCGGGCAAAGTCATCTCGATTTAGGCAGACAGGCCATGCAGACCTTTGCCTTGCGCTTGCATCCCGGCGATGACCCCAAAGCCGCGCTGGACGAGTTCGCTCGCGCCCAGCAACTCCAGGCCGCCTGCGTGCTGACCTGCGTCGGCAGCCTGACGCGGGCCGTCCTGCGATTCGCCAACCGGGAAGAATCCGTCACGCTCGAAGGTCACTTCGAAATCGTCTCGCTGACCGGCGTCTTCTCGCAGGATGGCGGCCATTACCACATCGCCATTTCAGACGGTGAAGGCCGCACCTACGGCGCGCACCTGATGGACGGCAGCGCGGTTTACACCACCGCCGAGATTGTCCTTGGTGAACTGGACAATGTCCGCTTTTTACGCACGTTCGACCCCCAGACCGGCTACCCGGAACTAGATATCCAACCCAATTCATAAAAAAGGAAAAAACTCATGTCTCTCATCGAACAACTCAAAAAAGATTTCACCACCATCACCCTGGCGCTCATGGCCGTCGGCATTGTGCTCAACCTCGTCCTCGGTCAGACCGTCTCCCTGCTCAACCTGCCGGTCTTCCTCGATTCCATCGGCACGGTCATCGTCGCCCTGCTGGCTGGCCCCTGGGCTGGCGGCCTGACCGGACTGCTGACCAACCTGATTTGGGGCCTGATTAGCAGCCCGACGGCGGCGGCCTTTGCCCCGGTTGCCATGATTATCGGCATCGTCGCCGGATTGTGCGCCAAATATGGTCTTTTCAAGACCTGGTGGCAAGCCATTATTAGCGGCGTGTTGATTACCCTGGCGCTTTCGCTGGTTGCCATCCCGATTCGCGTCTACATGTTCGGCGGCGTGACCGGCAGCGGCGCAGACTTCGTAACCGCCTACCTGCTGGCGACCGGCCAGAGCCTGTTCAGTTCGGTGATTATCACCGTCATCGGCAACAACCTGGTCGATAAAATCGTCACCGCCTTGCTGGCCTGGGGCATTGTCAAGGGCCTGCCCAAGCGCTTCACCTCCCGCTTCTCGCGCGCCGACAAAGTAACCGGCTAACCCCGTCCGATGGCCGTCAGCCCGACCCTCTATCAGCCCGGTGCGAGTTTCCTGCACCGCCTGCATCCGCTCACCAAACTGACCTTCAGTTTGTGCGCGCTGGTTGTTATTTTCTCGGGGCCGGGCGGCTGGCTGTCCGCCCTCCTGCCGGGTCTGCTCGCCCTGTCGTTACTCTGGCAAGCAGGACTCGGCGGGCTGGCGGCGCAGCTGTCTTTTCGCTTGCTAGCCTGGCTGGCCGTCATCATGTTCGCCATTCATGGGTTCTTCGGGCCGGATAACCAGACCATCCTGTTCAGCCTCGGGCCGCTCGAAATTGGGCAGGAGGGCCTCGAATTTGCCTTCCTGATAACCATTCGGCTGGCGGCCATGCTGCTGGCCTCGCTGGCGCTGGTGCTGACAACCCACCCCTCCCACCTGGTGCAAGCCCTGACAGAAGCCGGTTTGCCAAATGGGTTGGCTTACCTGCTCGGCAGTCCGCTACTGCTCCTGCCGCAATTGGTTGCGCGGGCGCAGGCCATTCGCGCCGTCCAGCAGGCGCGCGGATTGGAAACACAGGGCAATTTGCTTCAGCGGATGCGCGCCCTTTATCCGCTGGTCGCGCCGTTGGTCTTTAGCGCACTGGTGGATGTCGAGGAGCGTTCCCTGGCCCTCGAAGTGCGCGGATTCAGCGCTCCGACCCGTAAAACGTTTCTGAACGAACTGGCCGATACCCGCCCGCAGCGACTGGCGCGCCGGGGCATGATTGCGCTGGCTGTCGTCATCTTTCTGCTGGGGATTTTGTGGAGGCTCCATGCCCCTGCTTGACGTCAGCGGCTTGACCTATACCTACCCTGGCAGTCCGGCCCCGGCCTTGAAAGATGTCTCTTTTCAAGCCGAACCCGGCCAACTGCTGGCGATTGTCGGCCCCAACGAAGCCGGGAAATCGAGCCTGTGCCTGGTGCTGGCCGGGCTGATTCCGGCTCTTTTTCATGGCGAAATGCTCGGGCAGGTCACGGTTTGCGGTCTGGATACCCGCACCCATTCCCCCGGAGAATTTGCCGGGCGGGTCGGTCTGGTGTTGCAAAACCCGGCCAACCAGATGTCGGGAATGCGCTACACAGTCTACGAGGAAGTCGCGTTTGGGCTGGAAAATTTGGGCATCCCGCGCGCCGAAATGCCAGGGCGCATCGAGCAGGCCCTGAAACAGGTCGGCCTGGCGGATTTGGGCGCGCGTTCACCCTACACCCTTTCCGGCGGACAGCAGCAACGCCTGGCACTCGCCTCCGTGCTGGTAATGAACCCCTCTGTCCTGATTTTGGACGAACCGACCGCCATGCTCGATCCGCAGGGCCGCCAGGAAATTTTTGGCATTGTTCACTCTCTGGCGCGGACGGGCGTGACGGTGGTCATCGTTGAGCATCATCTCGAATGGATTGCCCGCCACGCCGACCGGGTGCTGGCGATGGAAAATGGGGAAGTGATTCTGGATGGCCCACCCGTTCAGGTCTTGACTTCGGCGCGACTCCGCGAAAACGGCGTCGGCTGGCTGCGTTATACCCGCGCTGCTGCCCTGGGGGGTTCGCACGGCCTGTGGCCTGCCGGGCGCGCCCTGCCGGTCGCGCTCGAAGAGACCGTCGCCGGATTTCGCTCGAATGGACAGGAAGAAGATGCAGATTAAGGTCGAGAACGTTCACTATACCTATCCTGGCGGAGTCAAAGCCCTCGACGGCGTCTCCCTGGCTATCCAGCCGGGAGAAAAGGTCGCCCTGGTGGGGCAAAACGGGTCGGGGAAAAGCACCCTGGCGCGCCACCTGAACGGACTGCTGCGCCCGGAACAAGGTCAGGTCTGGGTTGGCGATTGGCAGACATCCGCTCACAGCCCGGCCCGCATGGCGCGGCGGGTGGCGTATGCCTTCCAGAACCCGGATGAGCAACTCTTTCACCAGCAGGTTTGGGGTGAAGTCGCTTTTGGGCCGCAAAATTTGGGACATACCCCGCAGCTGGTTAGCGTCCAAGTCGAACAAGCCCTTGATTGGTTCGGGCTGCGCGCCGCCGCTGAGACCAATCCGCGCGACCTGGGCTATTCCGGGCGCAAGCGCATCTCCCTGGCCTCGACGGTTGCCATGCAAACCCAGCTGCTGGTCTTCGACGAGCCGACCTCCGGGCTGGACGCGAACGAGCAGGAACAACTTAGCCGGGTGATTTCCATCCTGAATCAGCAGGGCAAAACTGTGTTGGTTATCTCGCACGATATGGACTTTCTCGTCGAAAATTTCGAGCGTTTTGTGCTGCTGCGCGCCGGGCAAATCGTTCTGGATGCCGGGGCGCAAGAGTTCTTCTCCCACGAGGAAATTCTGGAAACATCCGGCCTGGTCGCGCCGCAAATGATTCGTCTCAGCCAGGCGATGGGGGATTTACGATTGGCAACAACTGGCGAGCATTTTCTCGAAATACGCCAATTCAATCAACAGTAGGGCTTTAATGGTTTTCTGATATTTACCTTAAAGAAGACCGTATTTTGGGGTGTGAGCGCGCACTCACACCCCAAAATACGGGAACATATCACTGAAATTTCCAAAGCGTCGCTTTAATAAGGGCCGTGAAATACCACCTGGTGCCCAAGCATTTCGTCCTGCGGGCTGTACTCAAAACGGGCGGAGAATATTTTGCCCGCCTCCAGCCAATCCAAAAACAAGTGGTCGCTCGGCCAGAGCGGCAGCGAGCGAATTTCACCGTCTGGAATCCATTGCAGGCGGCCTTCGTCCGAATCGGTTAATTCGCCCTCGAACTGCTCGGCGGTGAAAACCCACACATACCAGTCCTCGCCCTTGAATCCGGCAAAGACCAGCAGCCCGCCATAGCGCGGATTGCGGATTTCCAACCCGGCCTCCTCGCGCACCTCGCGGATGGCGCAGGCTTCCGGGCTTTCACCAGCCTCCAGTTTGCCGCCCAGCCCGTTCCACTTGCCCGCGTGGATGTCGGCCTGTTTTTTGACACGGTGAATCATCAGCGTCTTGCCCTCGTGTTTGACGTAAACCAGCGTGGCGAGTTTCATTTTCAGGCTTTCCGGCGGCTGAATCCAAACCAGGCCAGCCCGCCAAGCGCCAGCAGCACAACCCACAGCACCAGCCCGAAATTCGAGCCTGATTCTTCCGGTGGCTGCTCGTCAGGGGTTGCCGGCGGAGGTTCTTCGGGAGTGCTGGTTTGGGTTGGGAAAAGTGTTTGCGTCGGCGGCGCGGGCGTCGGCGTAGACGTGGCCGGGGGCGTGACCATCAACAGTAAATTTTGTTCGGGGCGGATGACAGAAGCGTTATTCAGCCCGTTCCAGGCCATCAAATTGTTCAGCGGGATGTCATAATAACCCGCAATCCAGGAAAGCGTTTGTCCGCTCTGCACGGTGTGATAGTACCTGCCATCGGCTGCCGGGGTCAACCGCTGGATGGCGCTCAAGGTTGGGCTGGGGGTCACATGGCCGGGGTCAATCAGCAGTTGTTGCCCGATTCGCAGCGGCCAATCCTGTTGCAAGCCGTTCAGCAACAGAATCCGCTCGATGCTCACGCCGTAAGCCTGCGAAATGGTGCTGAGCGTGTTGTAGGCCTGCACTTCATGCACAATCCGGCCATCTTCGTCCGGCGCGCTTGGCACAATCATTCCCCTGGGGGTCGGCGTGGCATACCCCGCTGTATCCTTGCCGGGAATGAACAGTTTCTGCCCGGCCCGCAGCGGTCGCTCACGGTTCAAGTTGTTCCAGGTTTCAATATCGGCAATCGTGACCTGGTAAGCCACTGCAATCGCCCAGAAGGACTGACCGCTCTGGACGACGTGATAGACCTGGCCGGCTTCGTCCGGGGTGGCGCGCTGTACCGGGATGATAAACCCAATCGCGCCCGACCCCGTGCCTGCTCCCCCGCCGGGCGGCGCTGACCCTGTTCCGGGTGTGTAACTGCCGCATGCCTGCCCGGATATATAGGCCGCCTGCAGGACGTAGTACGTCTTGCCGTGTGCCGTCGCAACCCCCGCGCCGACATGACAGTAAGCGGCGGTTTCTGCCGGGCGCCTGTGGTCGGGGTCGTCCCAGGCAGGGCGCGACCTCGGGGCAACGGCGAGTAACATCGACTCGGGCGGCGGGCTCAGCCAGATCGCCGACGGACCGTGGGCGCTGCGTCAGGCGGTCCGTGAGCAGCGCAAGCAGCGCGTCGATGTCGTCAAGATCTTCATCGACGGCGAAGCCATCAACCCGGTCAACCCACCCGGGGAGCTGTCGTTCCGCGACGAAGAGGTGGCTGCCATCG
>JAWOIR010000307.1:0-3329 GCA_046484545.1 Anaerolineales bacterium | reverse complement strand
AGCAGCAACAGGAAACCAAGGGCAAAGAAAGCCGCAGAAATCATGTCGAGGGCGGGGCGTTCTGTCACGGAATGCACCCAAATCTGGCCGTTATCTACATTGAACATCAACATGGCATTTTTCAGATTGTCGAAGAAAATTGCCAACGGCTCACCGGGTAATGGCACTTCAGCGCTGGAAAGGCGCGTCATGGCCCGATAGATGACAAATTCAGGCCGGTCGAGGCTGTAACGCAAGAGGGGCAGGAAGGCCAGGAAGGCAGCCAGGTTCAGCACAACCGAAAAGAGTATCACCTGCTGCCGCACCTGGACATTGCGCCAGTGGTGCAGCAAATAGAGCAGGAGAATGACAACGGCAAAAATCGGCAAAAAACGAAAGGAACTGTATCCGTGCAGGCCCAGGCCGATGAACAGCCCCGAAAGAATAAAATCGTTACGGCTGTTGGTGCGCAAGCCGCGAATCAGGTAATACAGCGCGGGCGCGGCAAAAAGCGGGTAGAGCGGAAAGCGCAGTCCGACCCGGCTGATGACGTTCGGCCAGTACGCGATTGCCGTAAAAGCCAGGGCCAACAGGCCAACCCGCTTGTTGAACAGTTCCTTGCCAAGCAGATAGACGTAGGGCAGGGTAAAAAACCCGGCCAGCGCAGTGCCGAGTTTGAGCGAAAGGAAGGACAAGCCGGTGCCGAACACTGTCGCAACCGCCAGGGTCAAATACATCTGGAAGAACTCGCGCCCGGTATTGCGCTCGAAGAAGGTCTTGGTCTGTCCCTGGCTCAAATCATAGACATCGAGTAGTTTTTCGGCGTGGTCGCTGAACGGCTCCGGCGGAATGCTGGTCAGGTCGGAGAAGCGGTAAAAAGCCGCCAGCGACCAGATGAAAACCAGCAAGAGCAGCCAGGGCGTGACCTGGATGGCCCAGGAGCCGCGCGTCAAAAACTCATGCGCTTGGCGCAGGCGTTCGCGCAGCGTAAATTTGGGCAGCCACAGGCTATAGACAAAGAGCGCAATCGATAAGCCCCAGGCAAGGGTGTTAAAAAAGTTAAACTGATTTTCGCCAAAAGCAAACAGGCCAAAAAACGAATTTTCGCCAAACAGGACAAACGCAACCAGCGCAAAAACAAAGGCCAGCACAAAGGAGAGATACCGAAAGACACCGGGGTCTTCCACCGGGTCAGACTTTCGCAAGCGGGGCATTTTCCACTCCCCGCGCAGGACCATCCAGGCCAGCAAGAGCAGGGAGATGAAGTAAAAGGCCAGCGCGGGGACGGTCTGGACGCCAGGCGGCTCCAGGAAGGATTGGCCCAGTATCGCAAAACCGACCGCCAGAATTGGACGCCAGGGGGCAGGGCGAACCGCCGGGGGAGCGGATTCAACGGGCGGTTGCTCGTCCGCCTGGGTAGGAGATTCGCCATCCTGCGCGGGCAATTCCAGCGTTTCGCGTGACCAGGGATTGAGTTTGGATTTCAGGTAATCAAGGACACTCGGTTCTTGCATGAAGAGGATTTTCTCCAGAATGTACCGCAGCCCGGCATGCCGAGGCAGTTTTTGCAGTGATGCGAATCATACGCGCCGCGCGATATAGAAAGTGTACGCGCCGTTTTCCTGCGGAATTGGCTCGTCGTAATAACGGCGCAGGAGGGCCAGCAATGGGGCCAGATTCCAACGGGCGGGGACGAGTATCCAGCGGCCAAAGATTTTCTTGCTGACCAGCGAAGGCAGCCCAAAGTAATGCCCCCATTCCAGCACGGCCAGCGCGGCAGGGGAGAAATAATGCCAGTATTTTTCGATTTTGAACCCGGCTTTTTCGAGGCGGGCTTCCCAGGTTTGGGGGTCGTCGCAGTGATGATGGCGCGAAATCTTATTAAAGAAATCCCGATAGGCGGCGGCCAGCGGCTTCAGGCCAATCGCATCCAGGAAACGCGCCAGCGACAAATTCGGCAAAAAGTTGTGGTTGGGGACGCAAAAAACAAACAACGCGCCCGGCTGCAAGACCCGCGCCGTCTCAGCCAGAACGAGGTCGAGGTGCGGAATATGCTCCAGCACCGAATTACTGACCGCGCTGGCGAACTGTCCGTCTGTGTAGGGCATCGTCCCGCCATCGGCTTCGACCAGCAGGTTGTAGGCGTTGTAGGCTTTGGCTTCGTGAATCGGGGCGTGCCAGGGGTCAAGACCGACCTCGAGGGGCCGGTCGAAGGTCAGGCTGGCGAAGTGACCGTCGCCGCAGCCCACGTCGAGGGTTGGGGCGGCCAGGTCTATGTCCAGGTAAAAACGCGATTCGACCGCGCGCAGCAATCCGCGGAAATAGGGCAGGCTGTTGGTGTGCAGGTAAAGGAAATCTCGATTTTGCCCGGCGGTTGTTTTTTCCATTTAAAGATTCGGCTCCAGTGTCAGGATGATGCAAATTGTGCGGTCAGGTCGCGCCACCAGGAATCGCGTTCGCCCGGAAGGAAGGGCGTATAGAGCGTCAGGCGGTCGGCCAGGCCGCGATAGCGTGCTTTGAGCGCGTCGGCCAGGGCGGAGGGCGTGTCGGCTTCGGTGACAAAAGTGGTCAGAATTTTATCATCAATAAGGGACGGCATGTCCTGCCATTCGCCACGCGCGGCCAGGCTGGAAAGTTTTTCGGCAACCTCGCCCCAGCCGTGCAGGGCCATGACCGGGCGATAAGAGGGCGTCGAAGCGTAAAAGGAAATTTGCTGACGGCAATATTCGCGCTCTTGTAAGTTGCTGGCCGCGAAGACCGAGGCAGAAATCTCAATCTCGCGGCGTTCCCGGCCAGTTTTGTGGGCGCCTTCCTGAATGGCAGGAAGCAAAACCTGGCGCAGATAATCCAGTGTGTGAAAGGGGTGGACGAGGAAGCCGTCGCACAATTCCCCGGCCAGTTTGGCCAGCCTGGTATTGACCCCGGCAATGTAGATGGGAGGAGCAGCCCCCCTCGGTCCCCCCGTTTTCGACTGAGATGCATCGAAAGTGGCCCCCCTCTGTCCCCCCATTTGCGACTGAACTTCGTCGAAAATGGGGGGAGGAATTGGCCCAGGATTGAAAAACGGGGACATGAGCGTAATCTTGTAATACTGGCCGCGAAAGTTGAGCGGTGCGCCGGTTTGCCAGGTGTCCCACAGGGCGCGCATGACCTGGATTTGTTCGCGCAGCTTGCCCGTCACGGAGGCGGGCCAGTCCATGCCGAAACGGCGTTCGATGTGCGGCCTGACCTGCGTCCCCAGGCCGAGGATGAAGCGTCCGTTGGATTGGGCGGCCAAATCCCAGGCGGTGTAGGCCAGGGTGGCCGGGGAGCGCGCAAACGAGACGGCAATGCCCGTCCCCATGCGGATG
>JAWOIR010000339.1:0-2942 GCA_046484545.1 Anaerolineales bacterium | reverse complement strand
CATCATCACTGTTGCCATTTTATCCGGGTCGCGGTTGCCGACGGGCAAGTCGAATCCGCCGCCGCTCAGTGTAAAGCCAACGCCAAGCGGATATTCAGACGTTTCAAAAATGCGCCGAATGGGGGCCTGCCCGTCCACTTCCAGCACCTTCATCTTTGGAGTGATAAATTCAAACGGGATGATTCCCCATGCATCGCGCTGTGACCACAGGGCGTATTCCGTGTCTTGAATGGAGACGATGCGCACCACGCCCGGGCCTGCCTCGCCGCCAAAGATACTTTGCATTATGCTGTAGGTTGTTTCCGCCATAATCAAGACCTGGCCGTTTCCGCTCCAGGCGGCTTGCAATTCGGCAAAAGTGACACCATCGCGCACGGTCGGAAATGCCATTACCAGGGCATAGACCCAGGTCGAGATAATTTGTTCTTCTTCAGCGGCGGGTTCCAGTTTCAGGTCGCCGGCTTCACGCTCTGACACAAGCACAAGCCCGAAATTTTGTCCGGCGTCCTCGGCTGCCTGGCGCAATTCAGCGGGAACTTGCGGTGAAATCCACAAGCCGCGTGTTGGAGTTGCCGTCGGCGGGATGGGGGTTGGCGGCGGGCTGGTTGGTGTTTCCTGTGTGGGCGGCACGAAGACCGGCCCCGGTTCTGGCGCGCAAGCAGTTATTAATGTCAAGATAAGAAGTGTTGCTAAAAAACTTTTCTGCATTTGAATCAACCTCGTAACAGTTTATCGGCTGGCATTGTAGCATGAACAAAGCAGGCTTAGGGTTTGGTCCTTTGGGAATTCCCGTGATAAGCCTGCCTGCGCATTGTGGGGTATGAGCGCGCACATATGCGGCGCGTCGAGCCTGTTGAGACGACTTTCATGTCAAAAGCCGCACCAATTCTCAGCCCGCCAGGGAAAGACTCGGGAGCATACGATGTGAACTGCTCTCCCAAATTTCTTGGGGATAAATAATCTGGTTGGAGCCGGGCAATTGTTCCATAGAAAGGCCGGTGTTCAGGTTTACGCCAATCTGTAAATAGGCCTTATAAATCAATTGGCTGCAATAAAAGGCTTTTTCGGTGTCAGCGTTTAGGAAGTTCAGGTTATAAGGCTTCCCGACCTGACTCAGACAGTAATGGGCGATTGCACGGCGCATATCGTATTCTTCCTGCTCCGAAATCTCCAGGCTGTTGAGCGGGGCGGCAATGCCGTAGAAAGTGTCGAATAATAAGCCGCGTTCACGAGCCATGTTTTCTGTGTCCCAGTGGTTGCCGGGTACTTCAAAGGTGATGACCCCGCGTGTCCCTGATTCGACGCAGCGGCCATTTGGTCCGACGTACATAGCGACATGGTCGACATCACCCGGAACCATGCGCCCAATCAAACGCCAGAATTCCCCCGGCAGGATATCTGGTTTGCCATTCATTGTGCATACAATATCGCCTGTCTGCATAACCAGGCCTTCGATTTCATAATGATAAACTGTCATGCCATTGTTCCTTGCTGAAAATTCCAGGGCTTCTCCACGGCAAATTCGGATGAACCAATTCTTGTACCGTGATAATTCAAACAGTATTATATCTCGTCTAAAAGTCATGTGTTTCTGCCACATGCTATTTGAAAATCTACGGGCAAAGTCCCTGTATTTCCGGGTTTTTCTTGTGGGCCGAGAAGCGGCCATACATCGATAAGACAGTCAGGGGCTCTCACTCCAAAATGCGGCCTTCTTTGCGGCAAATCTTGATGAACCTTCTGTCCATTTGCGAGTTGGGCGGGTATAATATATTTGTCTGACAAATTTCTCCATCATCCCTACAGGAGTTAACGCATGGCTAGTATTGATTTAACTGTCCACCCAGAACGCCGCAAACGCGCCATCCAGCGCGCCCGAGAGCGTAACATTATTATCCCCACTTATGCCCAGATGAAAGACCCCTCCAAAATCCCGGCGAAGATGAAAGCAGAACTCGCCAGCATCGGGCTGTGGGACATTCACCCGCGCAACCTGTTTCGCATTACATGGAAGAACGAGCCTAAGGACAGTGGCGGCGGGTTTGGCGGTGTCAATTTTATCGAACTTCCCTCCGCATTGACAGGTGTTCCGGCGCGCATCATTGCGATTGTTGGCAAATGGTTCCCGACTGGGGCGCACAAAGTTGGCGCGGCTTTCTCGTGCCTTGTCCCGCGCCTCGTCACCGGCCAGTTTGACCCGACCACTCAGAAAGCGGTCTGGCCCTCGACCGGCAACTACTGTCGTGGCGGGGCCTATGATTCAGCCCTGCTGGCCTGCGATTCTATCGCCATCCTGCCCGAAGGCATGAGCCGCGAGCGTTTCGAATGGCTCGAAAAAGTGGCCGGCGAAACCATCAAGACCCCCGGCTCTGAATCGAATGTCAAAGAAATCTTCGACAAATGCTGGGAACTGCGCAACTCCGGCCAGGATTTGATGATTTTCGACCAGTTCCAGGAATTTGGCAATTACCTGTGGCATTACGAAATTACCGGCCACGCCATGGAAGAAGTACTCAAAGAAACCATGCGCCCCGGCGACCGCTATCGCGGCATGACCAGCGCCACCGGCTCGGCCGGCACGATTGCCAGCGGCGATTACTTGAAACAACTGTTCCCCGAAAGCAAAATCGTAGCCAACGAAGCCCTGCAATGCCCGACCCTGCTCGAAAACGGATTCGGTTCGCATCGCATCGAAGGCATTGGCGACAAGCACGTTCCCTGGGTGCATAACGTCAAGAACACCGACCTGGTGGTTGCCGTTGATGACAACGCCGTTGTCAACCTGGCGCGCCTGTTCAACGAATCGGCGGGCAAGCAATACCTGGCCTCGATTGGCATTTCCGAAGCGGATATCGCCCAACTCGACCTGCTCGGCTTCTCCGGCATCTCCAATGTGTTGACGGCCATCAAAATGGCAAAGTACTACGAAATGGACGAGAACG
>JAWOIR010000295.1:0-2647 GCA_046484545.1 Anaerolineales bacterium | reverse complement strand
CCCTTCCATGACCTGCTCGAACTTGACCCCGAACCGGCCCAGGCGTTTGACGTAGTTGCGCGCCTCGGTCTTGTTGACCAACGGGTGCATGCTCATCATAAAACTGGGCAGTTGCGACTGGATGCCGAACATCTGGTTGAGCGGGTAATCGTGAAAGCGGAACTTCTCACCGCGCACGATGTCATCAAGGAACCAGTCCATCACATCGGTGGAGAGCAGGGTGTCCCTGGTCTGGCGCTGACGTGGGTAACTGCGCAGGATGTCCAGGTCGCGTTTGACCCAGGCGAACATCTCGGTCTCTTTTTTGAGCGAGGCGTCTGAGAGTTTGGCATTGTGCCAGCGAATGCCGAACTTCTCCAGCAAGCCGAGCATGGTCAGCAGTTCCGGGCCGGTCAGCGCAAAGCGCAGGAAGGTGCGGGCATAAAGCAGGTTGATGCTCCAGGGTTTGCCCCATACCAGGCTGTAAACAAACCAGCCAAGAAGAATTGCAACAATTGCGAGAATGGCATACAGGATGGTCATTTTTTCTCCAACTTTACTCAAGGATGGACAATTTGCTCACCACCGCCCCGGCTGTCACCAGCAAGGCCGCCAGGCCCAACAATGGACTGGGCGTCACCTGCAAGACAAGCAATGAAATCAGCGTTGAGAGCAGGGGTGTGAAATACGAGAAGGCTGTCACCAGGGTCATATCGCCGCGCTGCATAGCCGTGTCCCAAAACAGGTATCCCAGCCATGCCGGGAAGATAATCAGGTAAAGCGCCGGGGGCAGCAAAGCCATCTCCCAGCGCGAGTCTTCCTGACTGAACAGGCGCAGGAGCAGGAAGACCAGTCCACTGGCCAGCAGGAAAACCGGCACGGCACTGCCCTGTTGCGCGGCCCATTTACGCGCCAGGGTCGAGTATAAGGCCCATAGAATGGCAGCCAGCGCAGCCAGGCCAACCGGCAAAAAGTCGATTCGAGATATGGCCGATAGATTAACGTCCTGCCCCTGGCTGATTAGCGTTGCCAGCCAGGTTCCCGCCAGCGCCAGCAAAATGCCGGGCAATAGCCAGATACGGGCGCGGTTGCCCAGGATGGGAATCGAGAAAAGCATAATCAATGACGGCCAGAGATAATTTGCCAGCGCAACGGCCACAACTTCGGCATGGCTGGCCGCCAGGCCAATCGCCAGGTAAACAAAAACCATGTAGCCGATGAACAACGGGCCGCAAACCAGGAAATAGCGGGCGGGGCGACGCAAGATTTGTGCCAATCCGAAGGGCTGGCGGCTTGCAACGGCCAGTCCCAACCCGCCGCCGAGGATGTAAATTATCGCGCCAGTGGTGTACGTGCCCAGGGCTTCGGTCAGCAGACGCGAGAAGGCAAACATACTGCTCCACAGCAGGACAGCCAAAAAGCCCAGCAGGGTGGCAGGTTGCAAGCGGGTCATTCTTCAGCAATCCACTTGACCCGCCCGACCTGCCCGCTCTGCAAGCGAACTTTGATGCCGTGCGGGTGGGGCAGGTTGAGCGTTGCTTCCAGCCGTCCCCACAACTCATCCGGGGATGGGAAAACAACCAGGTCGCGCTCCAGGCCGGTGATGTAATCGTGCTCGATAATCTTCCTGCCGTTGCTGGCATACGCAAACTTGACCCCCAGCATTTCGGCGTACCGCATCGCCTGTGCCAACCCATCTGCCGCATTGACATACTCGGCCTTGGCCTCCACCACCGCGATGGGGATATTGCGCCGGATGAACAGCATATAATCCGGGCGCAGGCCCTGTTTGCGGGTGTGCTGATTGCCCACCGGCACAATCCGCCCGGGCGTAAGCGGATACTGCTCGGTGATGGTGTCATCTTCCCATCCGGCAGATTTCAGGCTTGGCAAAATATACGTTCGGCAGGTATCGGCTTCATTCATAGCGTCCGCCAGTGTCTGAGCATGGGGCCGCCCCCAGTTTTGAGCGATAAAAAATTATACCCGCTTTGGCGCATAACCGCTGTCATCTTGTTGAGTGGAATCGTTTTTTCTGCCCTAATTGGCATGAAAAGGCCCCGAAATCGGGGCTTTTTTGCAGAAGAATAGCCTATAATCCATCGTGAATTGCGGGGGATTGTAGGCTATTTTTACCTATACCAACCAGCTATACCCCAAGAAGCATGCTTGATGGCAATCAGCAAACGACACACAATGTCAGCCACTATCCTGCTCTGACAGTTGTATTTGGTTTTTGTGATAAATATCACAGCAATTTACCTGATTTTGTGGATAATTTAGGTCAGACATAGCGACTTAAAAAAAGGATAAATCCATGAGTGAAATCATCAACAACCGCCAACAGCGCGTCGAAATTATGAAAAGCCTGGTGCGCCAACTACACAACGGCATCAGCGAGGAGCAGGTCAAGCACCAACTCGAAACCATGCTGGACGAAGCCGATTACAGCGACGTCTTTATTATGGAAGTCCAACTGGTGCAGGAAGGCATCCCGGCAGAAAAAATCCAGGAGTTGTGTGATACGCATACCCGCGTGCTGAAAAAACACCTTGACCTGAGCGAAACCCCCGAAACGGTGGCCGGGCATCCGGTCAATACGTTCGTGCAGGAAAATCGCGAACTGATGAAAACCACCGGCCAAATTCGCCTTCTGATGAAGAAACTG
>JAWOIR010000247.1:0-20505 GCA_046484545.1 Anaerolineales bacterium | reverse complement strand
AATTGGAGATTGTTTCGCTCGTTATCACTCGCTCGCAATGACATACTTAACTCCAATTCTCCAGCGTCTCTTTGACCTTCATCAAGAACCAGTCTGCCGATGCGCCATCCAGGATGCGGTGGTCGAAGACGAAGGAGAGATAAACCATCGGGCGGATGGCGATGTTGTCGCGGCCCAGGTCGTCGGTCACGACCACGACCCGCTTTTGCATGGCGCCGATGCCGAGGATGCCGCACTGCGGCTGGTTGATAACCGGGAAGGCGAACAGCGAGCCGCTGATGCCGTGATTGGTCATGGTGAATGTGCCGCCCCTGACCTCGTCCGGTTGCAGTTTGCGGGCGCGGGCGCGGCCCGCCAGGTCGTTAACGGCGCGGGCCATGCCGAGCAGGGACAAGGCGTCGGCATTTTTGATAACCGGGACGATGAGTCCGTCTTCGCCGAGAGAAGTCGCCATGCCAAGATTGATGACTTTGTGCAAAACGATGCCGTCATCGCTCCACGAAGAATTTGCCACCGGGTAAGCTTTCAGCCCGGCGACGATGGCCTGCATGAAATAGGCGGTGAAGGTCAGGTTGATTCCGTCGCGGGCGAAAGCGTCCTTGTTGGCGGCGCGGTGGGCGATGACGCGGGATAGTTCCGCTTCCATGACGGTCAGCACATGCGGCGAGGTCTGCTTCGACTCGAGCATGTGCTTTGCAATGGCACGGCGGATGGCGGTGTGAGGGAGGAGGGTGTCAGGTGGGGAGGTGTCAGGTGTCAGGTTGGTCGGTTGAAGGTTGGGCTCGGGGATGTTACTGCTCTCTGATTGGCTATTCTCTATGAACTGAAGGACGTCTTTCTTGGTGATGCGTCCGTTGATGCCGGTTCCCTTGACCTGCGACAGGTCGATTCCATTTTCGGCGGCGATGCGGGCGACGACGGGGGAGATGAATCCCAGATCGGACGAAGGACGAAGGACGGAGGACGGAGGCGTTGAGGCAGGGGTTGCCTCGCTCTTTGGTCCTTTGTCTTTGGGCGGTTGGCTGGCAACTGGCAACTGCTCACTGGCAACCTCCTCGCCCGCCTCGCCGATCACGGCCAGCACATCGCCGACTTTGGCTTCGGTGCCTTCCGCTATCAGGATTTCGAGCAGGACGCCGGAGACCGGGGCGGGGATTTCGGTATCGACTTTGTCGGTGTTGACTTCGAGGAGGGCATCCATTTCGTTGACCGGGTCGCCAACGTTCTTTAGCCATTTGATAACGGTGACTTCCTCGACGCCTTCGCCCAGACGAGGCACAAACACTTTGGTCGGCATGAATCTCTCCTTTTTTTGTCTGCGATGTCTGTATTCTACAACAAGTTTGGGTTGCAAACAAATTTCGTGCAGGATTTCTCAATCGCTGCGTTCTTTCGAAATGACAGAGGCGGCAGTTTGGGCCAATGACTCATAAAAATCGGCCACTTTTGCCATGTTGGCCTTGTATTCGGCGCGTTCGGCGATGATTTGGGCGTTGGCTTGCGCGGCGCGCTGGCGCATGGATGGGTCGTCCAGGGCGCGCAGGATGGCGGCGGCCAGGGCAGCGGGGTCGCCGGGGTCGATTAGCAGGCCGTTGATTTCGGGGGTAATCCACTCGCGAATCGATTCCAGGTCGCCAGCAATGGGGAAACAGCCACAGGCCAGGGCTTCAAGCAGACTATTGGGCGTGCCGTCGTGGGTGGCCGGCGAGACGACGATACTGGCGCGTCGGAACAGGTCGGCCATTTGGTTGTGGGGCAGGGGCGGCAAGAGTTCGACAGCAGATTGAATGCCAAGTGCCTGAATCCATTTTTCGGCCTGGGATTCTCCCGCCATGGAAGCGCACAGGAAGCGGGCTGCGGGTTTTTGGGCCAGGACGAGCGGGATGGCCTGGAAGAAGGTGTCGTTGCGAACGTAGGCGCGGAATCCGCGTGGGTTGATGATGATGGGTTCGGTTTGGAGCGTAGCGGGGGGATGGAAAATGTCGGCGCGGATGCCGCCGCTGCCGGGAGTGACGAGGGTCGGTTTTTCGCGTGAGAATCCCCATTCGCGGGCCAGGCGGATGTCGCGCTGACAGTCGGCGTGCAGGGCGTCGGCAACCTGCAAGGCCCATGACGTATAGTGACGCATTAGACGGGTGGCGGGGGCGTGCAGGGTGAAGTCGTTGCCCCAGACAGAAATCAGCAGGGGGGTGGGAGAAGTTGCCAGGGCATCGGCGGGCAACATGCCTTCGTAGGGAATCCGCAGGGCGTGGACGAGGTCGGGTTGGACTTCCTCGACGAAACGGCGCAGGGCCGGGGCCGCGCGCGGAATGGTCAGGGGGCCAAGGAACTGCCGAATGGCGGTACGCAGGCCGAGGCTGCGCGCGCTCCACAGTCCGCCCTTTTTGGCGGAACCAGGCCGGGGGGCAGATTTGGCCGCGCTAAAGGCGACCGGCACATTCCTTTTTCCAGCCAGGGGCAGGTCGTCGGTGTGGCAGGCAAAGGTGGTAGCGAGGTAGACTTCGTCGCCGCGTTCGAGCCAGTAGCGCAGCCAGTTGCGGGCAATTGGGGAGCGGCCGTCGGCCACGAAGAGCAGTTTCATGGGGCGAATCATACCATGTGATGAGAAATCTCTCATCACAACGTTGACGCCCGATTTATTTACAGGTATCCTTATGGAAACAAGCGCAGACAAATTTATAAGGTGAAGAAAGTATGAATAAAAAATTATCAAGACGCGATTTCCTGAAACTGGCCGGTTTGGGGCTGGGCGCGCTGGCGTTCAAGGATGTCAAACTCTTTCGTTTGGAACAACTTTCCATCCCCAAACAGTTGGCCGAATTTCCTAACAGCGAGATTATCGGACGGGTGGTTGACCCCGGAGTCAAACTTCGCAGCCGCCCAACAAATGCCGGCAATACCGAGATTCGCGACCTTGCCGCAGATACGCTTTTCGAGTGGCAGCGTGAAGTGGTCGGGGAGGTCATCGGCGGGTTGAACAACCAGCGTTATGTCGAAACCCCGGAAGGGTATGTTTACGGCTCGGTCTTGCAGCCGACGCGCAACCTGCCCAATACACCCATTACCGAAATTCCGGCTGGCAAGAACGGATTCTGGGCCGAAGTGACCGTGCCGTATGTGGACCTGGCGCACGAGGGCAACATGGTTTCGCCCTGGCTACGCGACCACATCGCCTGGAATTTCCCGCCACGCCTGTATTACGGACAGGCGGTTTGGATGGACAGAATTCGCACCAGTAACGGCTTTATCGAATATCGCTGGAATGAAGATGCCAACGGGCGTGGCTATGGCTATGGCGGCTCGTATGGCGAGTTTTACTGGGGCGATGGACGCGGATTCAAAGTGCTGACCGATGCGGATGTCGCGATGATAAACCCGGACGTGGACCCGGCGGAAAAAACAATGCTGCTCAACCTCGACCACCAAACTCTGGCCTGTTACGAGGGCAAGCGCGAGGTCTATTTCTGTCGCGTTTCAACGGGAAAACTTTATGACGCTTTCGGCCAACCTACGGATACATACTTGACCCCGCCCGGTACGTTGCTGACTCACTGGAAAATTATTTCCAAAAACATGACCGCCGGCAGCGAAGCCTCCGGCTACTCGACCCCGGCTGTTCCCTGGTGTGTTTACATCCAGGGCGGGATTGCCATTCACGGCTCGCATTGGCACAACGCTTACGGCGGGCCACGCTCACACGGCTGTGTCAACGCGCTGCCGGAAGACGCAAAGTGGATTTTTCGCTGGTCACATCCTTTTGTTTCGTTGGATGCCGGGGAAGAGCGGCGCAACCTGCCGCTGCATGGCACGATTGTCAAATCAGTCAAAACGGCGTAATCGGTTTTGTGGCTCTTTGAAAATTCTCGTGATAAGACCATGCATTTTGGGGTGTGAGCGCGCCACAAACGCGCGCGTGCTCAAACCCCACCTGCTGGAGGAGAGCCGGAAATTTGATGTTCATGCGTGCTTCGCACGCATGAACATCAAATTTCCGGGTTTTTCTCGTGGGCCGCGAATCGGCCATACAGATAAGATAGTCAGGCCTTCTTTACGGCAAATATCAGAGAACCTGTTTTGTCTTTTAGGGTCAAATGGCGTAAAATAGATTAATATTTGCTTCGCCCCATTTACTCCACCATTCTTGTCAAGAAGGAAGGAAATCACCCATGCCTACTGTTAAAGATTTACTCAGTACCAAAGGAAAACAAGAAGTTTTTTCAATTACTGCGACCGAGACAGTTTATAACGCACTTGCGATGATGGCGGAGAAAAATATCGGTGCGTTGATGGTCACGGATGGCGAACGGATTGCCGGTATCTGCACCGAACGCGATTACGCCCGCAAGATTATCCTTAAAGGCCACGATTCGCGTAAAACACAGGTCAAGGACATTATGACCGAGAAATTGGTCACCGTTCACCCGGATACCCCGCTGGAAAAGTGCATGGCCCTGATGACTGAATATCACGTTCGTCACCTGCCGGTTGTCGATGAAGGCCACCTGGTTGGCATTATCTCAATTGGTGATGTGCTACGCTCGGTGATTGCCGACAAGGAAAACCTGATTAGCGATTTGCAGGAATATATTGAAGGATTAAGCATTCTGCGCTGACAAATAGTGACAAAGAGTTCCGAGAAAAAGCCTATCCGGGGCGGCTCATGCTGCCCGGATAGGCTTTTTCTCGGATTTTTTATTCATCCAGCGGAAATCGGTAAAGGGCTAATAAAACTTGCTCAAGTCCATCCCGGCGTATAAATCGGCAACCTGCTCGGCGTAACCGTTGAACATGAGCGTATCGCGCCGGCGGAACTCGCCAATGCGCCGCTCGGTGGCCTGGCTCCAGCGCGGATGATTGACCTGCGGGTTGACGTTGGCATAAAATCCATATTCGTTCGGGGCAATATCGTTCCACAGGGTGCGCGGCTCTTCGGCGGTCAGTTCAATTTTGACGATGGATTTGATGGATTTGAACCCGTACTTCCACGGCACAACCAGCCGAATCCCGCCCCCGTTTTGGGGAGGCAGTTCGCCAGCATACAGTCCAGTCGCCAGGATGGTCAGGTCGTGCATGGCTTCGTCCAGACGCAGACCTTCCTGATAGGGCCAGGGATAGCCAGACTGCTTCAGGCCGGGCATTTTGTCGGGCTGGTAGGTGGTCTCAAAGCGGACGTAACGGGCAGCACTGGTCGGTTCGACCAGGTCGAGCAATTTCCAGAGCGGAAATCCCATCCACGGGATGACCATGCTCCAGGCTTCGACACAGCGCAGGCGATAGATGCGCTCTTCAGGCTCGAACATCTTAATCAGGTCTTCGACCCCGAAGGTGCGCGGATTGTTGACCAGCCCGTAGACCTCCACATCCCATGGTGAAGTCGGGAAATCTTTGGCCAACCTCGCGACCCCTTCCTTATCGGTGGTGAATTCGTAAAAATTATTGTAATTGGTGATGTCTTTATACGAGTTGGCCGGGTCGCCAAGTTCGTCGGCCTTGGCGTCAGAATCCTGGGGAGCGGTTTGTGAGGCAGCTGTCCCCTGGGGCGCGGGTTCTTCGAGCGCGTCGCTGACTCCGCAGGCGGCCAGGGCCATGCTCCCGGCCAGCACACCGGCAGCTTTGATAAAATCGCGCCGCGAGAGATAAACATGCTTGGGGGTAATTTCAGAGGATGGAATCTCGGTCATCGTTTTTTCTCCTGAATATGGACTTAGGTTATCACATTAAAGTTAGAAATAGATATGATTCGGATGCGTATATGCCCCCAGAAAAGTTTTTTCTCCCACTCATCCTGCCCCCGTCCCGTTACGAAGGGGGAAATTCGCGCTCGTCTTTTAAGCCTTCACGCAATTTCATCACCGGACACTTTTAATAATCGAACCGCGAATCACGCCAAGAGCGCGAAGTTTTTAAGATTTTCTTAGCGTTCTTCGCGCTCTTGGCGGTTCGAAGCTCTGAAAATTGCTGCAAAATTAAAAGTGTCCGGCAGAGAACACGCAAAATGGATCTGAAAAACTTTTTGGAAAACTATAAAAAACATCCCCCGCTCAGGCAGGGGATGCTGATGAACTATATTTTTAAAGCGGTTTAGTTTTCAACCGGGAAACCGGCGCCAATCCAGCCGTTCATGCCGCCGTTCAGGTTGCGGACGTTGGTGTAGCCCAGGGCTTGCAGGTACATCTGGGCCGGTGTGCCGCGGTGGCCGGTTGCGCAGATGATGACAATCTCGGCAGATTTGTCGCTGGGCAGTTGGTTCAGGCTGGCAGGAAGGTCGTTGAGTGAAACCAGCACGGCGCCGTCAATGTAACCAGCGCTCTCCCATTCAGCCTGGCGGCGAACATCCAGCAGGAAGAGTTCTTTGCCTTCAGCCAGTTCGGTATTGAGCACATCATTCTTGACCGAGCCAAAACCAGCGGAGGGTTCAAGTTTGCTCAGGTAGTTATCGAAGTAAGCCAGGCGCATGGCGTCCACATCCAGGCTGCTGATGGAGGCGGCCGCTTCAGGCATGCCCTCAACAACGGAGAATTCGGCTTTCTTCCAGGCGCCCATACCGCCGTTCAGGTTGAAGACATCCGTGTAGCCCAACAGGCGCAGGGCCACCATGGCATAACCACCGCGATGACCGGAAGCGCAGATGACGACAATTTTCTGGTCTTTGGCAGGCAGTTTGTCGAGGTTCTGCATCAGTTCGCGGATTTCGACATGAATCGCGCCTTCGATGTAGCCATTGGCTTCAATTTCAGAGGCCTGGCGCACATCCACCATGAAAGGCGCATTTTCAGCCAGCATTTCGTTCAGGTCGGCAGCAGTCACGGAGTAGAACTTCTGGTCGGCGGGCAGTTTCGCAACGAAATCAGCGAAAGTGGCAGGCCAATCGACCACGCCAGCGACGGGGAATCCGGCGCCAATCCAGCCATTCATGCCGCCATTCAGGTTGCGGACGTTGGTATAGCCCAGTTCTTGCAGGTACATCTGGGCGGGCGTGCCGCGATGACCGGTTGCACAAATGACTACGAGTGTGGTCGATTTGTCTGTGGGCAGTTTGTCCAGGTTGGCGGGCAGGTCGTTGAGCGAAACCGAAACAGCGCCGTCGATGTAACCAACGCTTTCCCATTCAGCCTGGCGGCGAACGTCGAGCAGGAAGATTTCCCCGCCCTCGGCCAGTTCGGTATTGAGCACATCATTCTTGACCGAGCCAAAACCAGCAGTGGGTTCCAGTGCACCCAGGTAGTTATCGAAATAGGCCAGCAGGAAGGGGTCTACATCCGGGCTGCTGATAGCCTGGGCGGCTTCGGGCATACCCTCGACAACAGAGAATTCGGCTTTCTTCCAGGCACCCATACCGCCGTTCAAGTTGAAGACGTCAGTATAGCCCAACAGGCGCAGGGCCACCATCGCATAACCGCCACGATGACCGGAAGCGCAGATAACGACAATTTTCTGGTCTTTGGCAGGCAGTTTGTCGAGGTTCTGCATCAGTTCGCGGATTTCGACGTGAATAGAACCGGCAATGTAGCCATTGGATTCAATTTCGGAAGCCTGACGCACATCCACCACGAAAGGCGCATTTTCAGCCAGCATTTCATTCAGGTCCGCAGCGGTGACCGAGTAGAACTTCTGCTCGGCAGGCAAGCCGGTGATGAACTCGGCAAACATCGCCACCAGGTCGATTTCCGGTTCAGCGGCAACGACCGGCTCTTCAACGACAACCGGCTCCTGAACCGCAACCGGTTCTTCGACCACCGGCGCTGCGGGCGCGGCGGGGCCGCAGGCACTCAGCACCAGGCTAACGAGCAATACCAGGGCAAAAATAAGGTGAAACTTCTTGGACATTTTTTCTTCTCCTTGATTGGAAAATAGAACGGATTAAGGGGTGCCGAGGGCTGGCGGTACTTCAGGAACAATCACAGGCTGGTTGGCCTGGAGTTCTTCAGGGGAAACCTTGTCTTCGGTCAGGAAGATATCAGGGTTGCCATGACAGGCATTGCAGGAAGCCGTCTGCGGGGTGTTGCGCTGGATATTATGCGGCGTGGCATAGGCCCAGGTCGGCAAGGCGTCAAATTCAGACAACAGATTTTCACCGTAGTATTCATAAGAAGTCGATGCAACCGGAACGTGGCGCAGCACAACATATTCATACGGACGATGGAAGTTCTGAATCGGGTTGCGTCCGATGAAGAAACTCATGTAACTCGATTCTGTCCTGAAAAACGGATTGCCGGTGGTCTCACTGATGGCAACATGGCAGCCGTCACAACTCATATAGGAAACCGAGTGACAAACCTGGCAGGACAATGTATTGCCATGCAAAACATGCTGGATGACCGAATCGCCGGGTCTGCCCACTTCAGCGTGACAGGATTCGCACGAAGGGCTTTGCGCACCGTCATAACGATGCCGTGCCTGGTAAATCACCTCGCTCGTATCGTGGCACTGTTCGCAAGCCGCGTTGGAATTGTGCATCTCTTCACCGCTATGGCAGGAGATACAGTTCATACGCCCTTGCCGGAAGTGAACATCACCCGGATAGCCTTCATTCTTACCCAAGTATTCGTTACCCACCCGGCTGCCATGACAGGCCGTGCAGTTGCGGGTCATCGAAGGGGTCTTCTTGACGATATGACCGTCAATAAAACCGCCGCCGACCGAGGCCGGCTGGCTGATATGGCAATCGCCGCAGGTAGTATGGCAGGAAGAGCAATGGTTGCCAAACATTTCCTCAAGTTTCGGATGGCTTTCAACGCCGCTACGGGCATCGAGGGTCTTCCAATAACCGGAAAGTGAAACATGCAAACTCTGGTCGAAATGCTTCGACTGGTCGCCGTGACAAGCGGTACAAGTGTTCCCACGTCCTGCTGCACTGGGCCTGGCAATCAGGTCGGTGTGGGCAGTTTCCATATCCGACGATTGCTGGCCGCCATGGCAATAAATACAAGACACCTGACCGTGTGCTGTGGCAAGGAATTCTTCACCTTTGACAAAAACTTTCTCCCATGGCTCCAACGGAGCCACCTCGCCCCCTCACCCAACGCCTTCGGACTCAGAACCGTGCGCATCTTCTTTCTCGGTTGCCAGCGCAACCAGCCTGTCTTTATCAGTGTGACATTCCAGGCAATAATCCGTTTTGGGGGGCAAGGCAACCAGCGGAGTGAAAGTCGGCAAGGGAATTTCTTCGGTCTCGTCCGCCTCGAGTGCCTGGGTTGGCTCAACCACCTCAGCGGGTTGGCAGCCAGCCAGGGCCAGGAAGGCCAGAGCGACCAAAATAACGACAAATTTATTCATATAAGCAAGCCTCCTCGTTTGTACAAATACTCACAAATAAAGAATAATGTACATGTTCGATAAATAATAGTGACATAAATAATATGCATCCATCAGATTTACTTATAGAAAGACATAAGCATGAATAATAAGCATTGCTTATATCTTTTTCCTGAGTATTCATAAAAATTAATCATTTCTCTCCCCGCAACGTGACTTTAATCTAAATAGAGGAAATTTGTATCATATGAGACGTGACGCATTACACTATCCAGAAAGCAAAGAACAGGCGATAATAAAAATAGCATAAATATTATGCTAAATCTTGTCCAACTTCTCGAATAAATAAGGAGAAAGAATGCCCGCAAAAGGTTGGATCGAAGTAAGCGACTTGTATTGCAAGGGGTGTGAGCTGTGTATCAGCGCCTGCCCACAGGAAGTTATCAGCCTGAACATGGACAGGCTTACCCCCAAGGGATACCATCCCGCCCATCTACATGCAGATGGCTGCACCGGTTGCGCAATTTGTGCGCTCGTATGCCCGGATGCAGCCATAACTGTTTATAGGGAAGTTTCAAAAGTCCCCGCGCGCGCCTAAAGGAGAAAATCATATGGCACGAGAATTAATTAAAGGCAATGTCGCCATGGCCGAAGCTGCTGTTCGCGCCGGGCTTGAAGCCTATTTCGGCTATCCGATTACCCCCCAGAACGAAGTTCTGGAGCACCTGTCAGCCCGACTGCCTGAACTAGGACGCGCCTTCGTGCAGGCCGAAAGCGAAGTCGCCGCCGTCAACATGGTTTATGGCGCGGCCTGCACCGGCACTCGGGTGATGAGTTCATCCTCCAGTCCGGGCATGTCCCTGATGATGGAAGGCGTTTCTTATATCGCCGGAACCGAAATCCCGGCAGTCTTCATCAACGTCATGCGCGGCGGCCCCGGTTTGGGCAACATCGCCCCGGCCCAGGGAGATTACTTTCAGGCTGTGCGCGGCGGCGGACATGGCGACTATCACGCCATCGTGCTGGCCCCCGCCTCAGTGCAGGAAGCCATCGACCTGACCACCCTGGCCTTCGACCTGGCCGACAAATACCGCTCACTGGCCTTCATCCTGGCCGACGGCTCGCTCGGACAGATGATGGAGCCCGCCGAACTGCCTGAAATGCGCCCGGTCAACCGCCAGGACAAATCCTGGATGGTGAATGGCACTCCCGGACGCCCGCGTCGAATGCTCTCCTCCATCTACCTCGACCCGCTGGAAGAAGAAAAAGCCAACCTGCGCATGCTCAAAAATTGGCAGACCATTTGCGCCAACGAAGTGCGCTACAAGGAATACTATCTCGACGACGCCGAATTTGTCGTCATAGGCTTCGGCACATCGGGACGCGTGGCGCTTTCAGCCGTCCGCGCCGCCCGCGCCCAGGGCATCAAGGTCGGCCTGCTGCGTCCGATTACGGTCAACCCCTTCCCGTACAAAGCCATCCAGGAACTACTGCCCAGCACCCAGGCCGTTTTAGTGGTGGAAATGAACACCGGTCAAATGCTGGAAGACGTACAACTCGCCGTGCGCGGACAGGTTCCCGTCGAATTCTACGGACGCCCCGGCGGCGTGGTCCCGTTTGCGGACGATGTCCTGAGCGAAATCCAGCGCATCAGCACCGCCAAACTGAGTACCGATACCGACCCACGCATGGCCTGGCTCGACCGCGCCCTGGCAGCAGGATAGAGGTGAAAAAATGGTCACATTAACAAAGCCCGAATTTGCCACCGAAGAAAATGTCGTTTACTGCCGCCCACAGGCCTTCAACGACGCAACTACCCACTACTGCCCCGGCTGTACGCATGGGATTGCCCACCGCCTGATAGCCGAGACCCTCGACGAAATGGGCCTGGCCGAGAAAACCATCGGCGTTGCCCCGGTCGGCTGCTCGGTCTTCATCTACAACTACTTCGAGACCGATTTCGTCGAAGCCCCGCACGGACGCGCCCCCGCCATGGCAACCGGCATCAAGCGCGTCCTGCCCGACCGCATCGTCTTCACCTACCAGGGTGACGGCGACCTGGCCTCAATTGGCATGGCTGAAATCATGCACGCGGCGGCCCGTGGCGAGAACATCAGCGTCTTCTTCATCAACAACGCCATCTACGGCATGACCGGCGGACAAATGGCCCCCACCACCCTGCCCGGCATGAAGACCACATCCAGCCCGCTGGGGCGCGATGTCGAGCTGCAGGGCTACCCCATCCGCATGTCTGAGATGATTTCGAAGATGGACGGCGCGGGCTATGTGGTGCGCCGCAGCCTGCACGACCCGAAGAATATTCGCCAGGCCAAGAAAGCCATCCGCACCGCATTTGAAGTACAGCAACGCGGATTGGGCTTCTCAATGGTCGAACTGCTCTCGACCTGCCCAACCAACTGGGGCATCAACCCGGTCGATTCGCTCAAATGGGTCGAGGCGCACATGCTGCCGACCTTCCCGCTTGGCGATTACAAAGTGGCCGCCGAAGTGGCCGAAATCAAGGCTTAAGAAACGGAGTGAAACCCATGCAAAAAGAAATCATCATTTCCGGTTTTGGCGGCCAGGGTTCGCTGTTTGCCGGACAAGTGCTGGCTTACGCAGCGATGGATATGGGCAAGGAAGTCACCTGGATCCCATCCTACGGCCCTGAAATGCGCGGCGGCACGGCCAACTGCACGGTTGTGATTGGCGACGAGGAAATTGGCTCACCGCTGGTCAAATTCCCGCCCTATGTGATTGCCCTCAACCTGCCCTCGCTCGACAAGTACGAGCCGATAATGCAGGAGGGCGGCTACATGGTGGTTAATGAGACAATGGTTGACCGCGCTGCCCGACGCGACGACATCCACGTCATCATGATTCCCGCCAACGATATTGCCGAGGAAATCGGCGACAAGAAATTGACCAACATGGTCGCGGTCGGGGCGCTGGTAGCCGCCATCCCTGAGCTTTCGATTGAATCCCTAGAAGCGGCCCTCGAAGGCCACCTGCCCAAACGTCACCAGCATCTGCTGCCCAAGAATTACGAAGCCCTGCGACGCGGCTACGAAGCCGCCAAAGCCCAACTGGCTGTTGCGGCGTAAGGCAGTTGTAAAAAGAAAACAAGCCCGTTCAGAAGAGCGGGCTTGTTGTTATCGTTCTTGGGCAACTGGCAGGGCTACCGTGGAGCGGGATGTTATCCCGCTTTTTGCCGAGATGCCTGTCCGGAAAAGCTTTTCTCCCATTCCCCTGCCCCCTTCCCGCTGGGAAGAGGGAAAATCCGTAAAATTGGCTGTTGGGGCGGCACGTGTGCCGCCCCAACAGCCAATTTTACGGTAGCCTCTTACAAACACCGCTTACAAAAAACAATGCCTACCAGTAGTGATGTACGCTAGGCATCACCTTTTGCTCATAAATCGCGCGGATTTTTGCCATCGTCTCGGCGCTGATTTCAGGCAGGTCGGCGGCAGCAATGTTTTGCTCAGCCTGGGAGGGGCGCTTCGCGCCGGGAATGGCGCAGGTGACCGCCGGGAACATCAAAATCCAGCGCAGGGCGAATTGGGCCATGCTCTCACCCTCACGGACGAGCGGGCGCAGTTCCTCGACCACCTCCAGCCCTTTGTCATAGTCAAAGCCTGAAAAAGTTTCGCCACGGTCAAATGCTTCGCCCTGGCGATTGAAAGCGCGATGGTCATCGGCAGAAAACTTGCTCTGACGGGTCATCTTGCCCGAAAGCATGCCCGAAGAAAGCGGCAGGCGCGCCAAAATGCCGACCTTGCGTCGAACGGCTTGGCTAAAGAACAGGTCAACCGGGCGCTGGCGGAAGATGTTGAAGATAATTTGCACGCTTTGCACGCCGGGGTATTCGATGGCTTTCAGGGCTTCTTCGACCTTCTCTACGCTGACGCCGTAGTAGCGCAGTTTGCCAGCCTGAACCAGATCATCGAGCACGCCGAAAGTTTCGGGCATGTAATAGACTTCGGTCGGCGGGCAGTGCAATTGCAGCAGGTCGATAGTCTCGACCTCCAGGTTCTTCAGGCTGCGTTCGACAAAAGCGGTCAGGTTTTCGCGGTTATAGCCGCTGGCAACATGCGGGTCCAATCGCCGCCCGGCCTTGGTTGCCACATGGAAGGGTTCGCTGCGCTCCTTGCGAAGTTGCGCAAACAGGCGTTCGCTGCGTCCGTCGCCGTAGACATCGGCGGTGTCGAAAAAGTTGACGCCCAGGTCGAGGGCGCGATGCAGGGCGGCCAACGACTCACCATCGTCCACATCCCCCCAGGTGCCGCCGATGGCCCAGGCTCCAAAACTGATGGTTGAAACTTTCCAACCGGTACGTCCAAGTTCACGATATTGCATGGTTTTTTCCTCCGAATTGGTAAAATCTGGGCTCTCTGATATTTGCCGTAAAGAAGCCTGTATTTTGGGGTGTGAGCTGCGCGTACGCGCGCCCGCACCCCAAAATACGGGAACTTATCACGGGAATTCCCAAAAAGCCAAAATCTGGCAAAAAACAGGTCATTTTCAAGATTTTTCTCAGAATTCATTGACACAAATGATGCCATGTAGTATTATGCGCGGTGAAGGATGCCAGTTGGTTCGCGTTACGAAAGATAATGTGGCTCACGGTTTACCCCGTGGGCATTTTTTATAAATTGTAACAAGAACAGACAAGGTATCCAAATCGATTTTCTTTTTTTGCACGAAGGAGCAAATACAATGTCTGATCGTATCACCGGCACAGTCAAATGGTTCAATGGGAGCAAAGGCTACGGCTTCATCTCCCGCGATGGCGGCGAAGATGTTTTCGTCCACTTTTCTGCCATTCAGGCTGATGGGTACCGCAACCTCGAAGAAGGCCAACAGGTCGAGTTCTCGGTTGAGCAAGGCCCGAAAGGCGCCCAGGCCAGCAACGTCACTATCGTTGGCTAATACTCACCACTGACTTTCCCAGGCCCCTGGCGTCTTATGCGCCGGGGGCTTTTGATTCCGATTTGCCCAATTTGAGCATGGTCAGGAAAGCCAGCAAGGTAAAGACCAGGCTGGCAAAAACCAGCCAAATCATGGCCTGTGCACCGCCGATTTCGATGATTTTACCAACCGCCGAGGGCAGCACCATTCCACCAAGACTGTCACCAAGCAGGATAATACTGCTGATGGTGGCCGTCAGGGCCAGGGATTGACCGGCCAGGTTGAATCCGCCGGGCCAGATGGGGGCCAGGCAAAACCCGATGCCAATGGCAACAAACCACAGCGCAGCCAGCGAATGCGGAAAAATCAGGGGAACCAGTACCACCAGCAAAGCACCGGACAGGGCCACCGCGACAATTTTCGCCGGACGAAAGTGAATCGCCAACGGAATAGAGAACAAGCGTCCGATTGTAAAGGCCAGCCAAAATCCGGAGTTCAGGAAGGCCGCCCCGGCGGCATCAGTCAGGTTGAGGGTGATGGTGTAGGTGTAAATCCAGTTTCCGAAACTGAGTTCAGCCCCAACATAAAAGAAAAGGAAAAGGGCTGAGACGATTACCAGCGGATAAGGAATGGGCTTGCGCGGCTGGCTGCTCGCAGTTTTTTCGTGTTCAGGGCGCGGCGAATCGGACAGGGTCAGGAAGCGCAGGCCAACCAGGGCGGTATAAATTGCCAAAATCCAGAATATCCAGCGGTAGCCATTTTCAACGCCGACCAGCAACCCAAAGATAAAGGGCGAGACAAACGCACCCAGGCCAAAGAAAAAATGCAGGGCGTTGATATACGGCGCAGACTTGCCTTTGTGCAGCCAGACCAGCAGGGTATTGGGCGCAACGCCCACCAGCGCATCAAACAGGCCGCGTGTGAAAAGGAGAACGGCCAGGAGCCAGAAAAAAGGGACGACAGGAATCAAGGCAGTCAGAGCGGCACCGACCAGCAGGCCGACACCCATAACCGGGTGGGCCGGCAGGCGGTCGAAGACCCGTCCGCTCAGGTAGGTGCCGAGGGTGTAGCCGAGAGAACCTATCAGGAAGAGCAGGCCCATCGCGCCAATCGTCACCCCGGTTTGGGCTGCCAGCGAGGGCAGGGTCGGGCCAAAAGCGCCCATACCCAGGCCGAGATAGATAAAGATGAGATAGTAATTCAGGCTGAGGAGCAGGGCCTTGTTCTGGCCGAGTGTGCGAAATTTTTGGTTGAGCTGCATCATTGTAAGCGCTTTCTTAAGTGTTTTGCCCTGATTGTAGGCGATTGAAAGCGTTTACGCAAGTGATTTTGAAAAAGAAAAACCGCGTAATCGTGTTGGGCGGCCTAAGCCGTCCGATACGATTACGCGGCACTCTTTGAAGTCTACTTGCTCGCCCAGATTGCATGGCGAGCGACCAGCGGTTCGTCGTGATTTTGGGCTTTTTCGAGCGCGGGCAGCAGGGACTCGTCCCCACTGTTGGCAGCGGCGATGGTCAGGTTGCGCTGGTAGCCGCGTCGTTTGGCGCGTTTGAGCGGACTGTTCTTGAATTTGCGGTTGAATTCCTGCGGGGTGAGCATCAGGTCTGTTTCGATGGGTGGGAACGGCAGGCCGGGACGCGGCGCATAGGCCGGGTCGGCCTGGTGCTGGCCAAAGCGTTTGTTCCACGGGCAGACCATCTGGCAGATGTCGCAGCCGAAAACCCACTCGCCCATCAGCGGGCGCAGGTCTTCGGGAATGTCGCCTTTGTTTTCGATGGTCAGGTAGGAGATGCAGCGACCAGCATCCAGGGTACGGTTGGGCTGGATGCAGTTGGTCGGGCAGGCGTCGATGCAGCGGGTGCAGGTTCCGCAGTGGTCGCTGGTGAAAGGCAGGTCAAATGGCAGGTCGACGCCGAGAAGAATTTCGCCCAGCAAGAAGTACGAGCCATGCGTGGGGGAAATCAGGCAGGTATTTTTGCCAATCCAACCCAGCCCGGCGCGTTGGGCCAGGTCGCGTTCGAGGATGGGGCCAGTGTCGGTGTAGATGCGGTTGGGGATGGGATGGCCGACCTGTTCTTCGAGAAAAGCAAGTAGTTTTTGCAATCGGCCCGGGATGATGAGATGGTAGTCGTCGCCCATCGCGTAGGCGGCGATGCGTCCGCGTGGAGTCGGGTCATTTAACGGCTCAACAGGCGGCGGGTGGTAGGGCATCCCGACGACGAGGATGGAGCGGCATTCGGGCAGGATTCGGCGCGGGTCGGCACGGCGTTCGAGGGCGCGGTCATCTCCCAGGTAGTCCATCTGGGCGTGATGTCCGGCCTGTATCCAACCTTGATAGGTTTGGAAGTGGGGCGGCGGGTCGGGGGAAGTGATACCTGCCAGGGTAAAACCGTGCTGGCGGGCTTGTTCCTTGAGCGCGCGGGCCAGTTCAAGGGGGGTCATGGAACGACGATGATGACCGAGAGATATTCGCCGAAGGTATAGCCGTTGTTGTCGTATAGCACCCAGTAGCCGCGATAGGTACCGGGGCGCTGCGGGGCAACCAGTTGGACACTGATGTCAACTTCTTCATCCGCAGGGGCAATGCCGTCCAGGTAGGTAATCAGGCCGCTCATGCGTTCTCCAAAGGCATAGCGCAGGCTATAAGCGCGAGTCCAGTCACAGGCGCCGGTATTTTTGACTTTCCAGGTTTTGGTGAATCGCTGCCCGGCGTTGATTTCGGTTTCGTCGGGGATGGTGACATCTTCGACATAGATGGCGTTGTTGCAGATGACCTGGGTGGCGGTGGGGGTGTCTTCAGGCGTGGGCGTGACGGTGGCCGCTGGGGCGGGTGTCTCGGTCGGTAGGCCAGGGGTTTCCGTGGGCAGGGCTGCGGCGGTCTGGGTGACAGCGGCGATGACGGTTTGCACGGCCTCGGTCTGGACGACGGCGACATCCACCGGCGTTGGGCTGGGTTCGGCGGGCTGGGCCGGGGCGCAGGCTGTCAGCAAAACAAATATCATCAACAGGAATATCAGGAGTTTTTTCATCATCCACCTCGTGTTGAATATCGGTGACGGTTGTTGGCAGGCAGGTTTGAGTTGCCTGTTTGGTTTCATTATACTTGTTTAGGTTGGGGAGTTTTGCAAAAAAATAACAGCCCTGGCAAATTCGTGCGCAGGGCTGGAACAGAAAAAGGGATGAAACTCAATCCGTTTTGTCTTTCGCAAGCGATTGGGCGACAACATGGTCAAACATGTTGACATTGAGGGGTTTGGAAATGTAGTTGTCGAAACCAGCGCCCAAAACTTTACGCCGGTCGCCGGGCAGGGTGTGGGCGGTGACAGCGATAAGCGGGATGTCGGCCAGGGCTGGGTCGGCTTTCATGGCGACGGCGGCATCCCAGCCGTTCATCTCGGGCATGCTCAAGTCCATCAGCACCACGTCCGGGTTTTCCTGTCGGGCTACGGTGAGCGCCTGCCTGCCATTGTTGGCTGTGACCACCTCGTAGCCATTGCGTTCAAGCAGAAAACACATCAAATCACGGTTGTCCTGATTATCTTCGACCAGCAGAATTTTTATCGCCATGACGCCTCCGATATTGCACTATTCTACGTCTTTTTTGCGGCAAATAACGTGGCAAATTAGTTAGAATTTAATTGGTTCTTTGGAAATCTCTGTGGTAAGACCCCGTATTTTGGGGTATGAGCGTGCGTACGCACGCTCATACCCCAAAATACGGCACTCTTCACCCCTGACTGTCTAACTGGTGTGGTGCGGCGCATGTCACCTGCCGAGGAGAGCCGGAAATTTGATGTTCATGCCTGCTTCGCAGGCATGAACATCAAATTTCCGGGTTTTTCTTGTGGGCCGCGAAGCGGCTATACACCGATAAGACAGTCAGGGACTCTTCACGGCTGAATCATTTAAATTAGCATGAATCAACCTGCGGAAAAATGCCTGCGCCAGTGGCGCGCAAAGTCGAAAATGCGCCGTTTGACATAAAAAAGGTGCGGGTCAGAGACCGGACGTTTTTGCTTAATCAGGTCGATGGCCGTTTCAGGAGTGTGCCCCTGGGCAATCAGGATGGCTGCGCCCATAACCACACTACGATGACGGCCTTTGGCGCAATGGCTGTAGATTTTCCCACCCTCACGGATGACTTCAAGCGCGCGATGGGTGCCCTTCAGGATGGTTTTGAGCGGCATGGGCGTAAGGGGGCTGTCAAAAGTCCGCAGCCAGAGCACTTCGATGGGCGGATGCGGCAAGTCGGCAGGGAGTTTGCTGATAAAACGCATGTTCAGCACCAGGCGAACGCCCAGGCTGTGCAGGTGTTTGTAATCGGCGGCAGTTGGCATCGGACCGATAAACAGGTCGGGGGTGATTTGCGAAAAGTTCATAGGAAAATTTTACCATTCAAGCGCGCCGAATCGGATTGATAAAACGCCAATCGCGGGTATTTCATGCCCGAAACGGGTATAATTTTGCTACACGAGATTAAACAAGGAGAGCGCCATGAGTTTGGATGACGCAATCAAACAAGTTCAATCGCTGATTAACGGCGCGAGCGCAAGCGCCGAAATGAAAGTTGTCAAAATGGCTGACGATGAGGCCCGCATCACCGTCCTGGCCCCGGCTGGCGATATGCAAGCCATTAAAGATGCCACTTTCATACCGTGCATGGATTTGCTCAACAACGAAGATATGGATATCCAGGTGCAGGTGTACGACAAAGACGCGCCGCCGTTGCAGGGGTAAATTAGGTATAATCGCGTCCATGTCCCTTTCCCTGCAAGAAGTTGACCACATCGCCAAACTGGCCCGCCTGGAACTGACCGCCGAAGAAAAGGAGCGTTACCGCGCCCAACTCTCGGCCATCCTCGAACACGTCGCCCAACTGCAAAAACTGGATACGGCCAGCATCCTGCCGACGACTTCAATTTTCGGCGGCGATAGCCCGCTGCGCGCAGACCAACCGCGTCCCGGCCTGACCCCCGAATCCCTGCTCGTCAACGCGCCGGAGCAGGAAAAATCCCAATTTAAGATTCCACCGGTGTTTGAATAAAAAGTGTCAGGTTTCAGGTGTCAAGTGTCAGGTAAAGACTGGCAAGCCTGACACCTGACACCTCGCACCTGATACCTTATGTCCCTTACCGACCTTTCCCTGCCCGAAGCCCAATCCCTGTTAAAAAAGGGCGAACTGTCCAGCCGCGAACTGACCCAGGCCTACCTGGAGCGTATCGCCGCGCTGGATGGTCAGATTCATGCCTTTTTGCATGTCGATGCCGAGGCGGCGTTGGCGCAAGCGAATGAGGCGGACCAGCGACGAAGGACAAAGGACGAAGGACGAACGCCGTTGTTGGGCATTCCATTGGCGGTTAAGGATGTGCTTGTTGTGGATGGGATGCCGTGCACCTGCGGCTCGAAGATTCTGGAAGGCTACCGTCCGCCTTTTACGGCGACGGCGGTGCAAAAACTGAAAGACGCCGGGATGGTCATTCTCGGCAAGACCAACACCGACGAATTTGCGATGGGGTCGAGCACCGAGAACTCGGCCTACGGCGTGACGCATAACCCCTGGAACCTCGAGCACGTCCCCGGCGGGTCGTCGGGCGGGTCGGCAGCGGCGGTGGCGGCGGGCATGGCTCCGCTGGCGCTCGGTTCGGATACGGGCGGGTCTGTCCGCCAACCGGCCTCGTTTTGCGGTGTGACCGGTCTGAAGCCGACCTATGGACGCGTCTCGCGCTATGGACTGGTGGCCTACGGTTCGTCGCTGGATAGCGTTGGGGCCTTTGGACATTCGGCCCAGGAGGTGGGGGAACTGTTCGCGGCAATGGCTGGGCCTGACCCACTGGATGCGACTTCGCAGAATGTCCCGCTCCCGGCGCTGGATTGGCGATTAAACGGTGAAAAGCCGCTGGGCGGAGTCCGTATCGGCGTGCCGAAAGAATATTTTATTGACGGGATTCAGGCTGAGGTGGAGAGCGCCGTGAGAAACGCCATCGCGCAGATGGAAAGTTTGGGCGCGGAGATTAAACCTGTCAGCCTGGCGCATACCGAATTCGCGCTTCCCGTTTATTACCTGATTGCCCCGGCGGAGGCATCCGCCAACCTGGCGCGCTTCGACGGTATCCGCTATGGGCCGCGCGTGACGGGCCAGACGATGTGGGATGTGTTTACCAAGACGCGCGGCGAGAAGTTTGGCGATGAAGTGCAGCGGCGGATTATGCTGGGGACGTACGCGCTTTCGGCGGGCTATTACGATGCGTTTTACGGACAGGCCCAGAAGGTGCGCACGCTGATTAAGCGCGATTTTGAGCAGGTTTTTGAGCAGGTGGACGCGATTGCCTGCCCGGTGGCGCC
>JAWOIR010000239.1:0-13895 GCA_046484545.1 Anaerolineales bacterium | reverse complement strand
GAAAAGATGGCGGGCGCTGGCGCACCCGGAGGGCTTCCGCTGAACTCTCGATTTTTTCCGGTTCCCTGTCCTTGACAGGGAGGTCCGGATTAGCCCCGCCTCGCGGCAGGGAACCCTCATCCTCGTCACCCCGACCAAAGGCCGGGGTCATGCGCTGTCTTTTCCTGTTGATGTTTTCCGTTTCACCTCCGTTTTTCAAAATTCAGTTCTCTGATGTTTGCCTGCCTGCCCTGGTGCCTTTCGGGGTGAAGAAGGCCCCATTTTTGGGTATGGACGCGCGTACGCGCGTCCATACCCAAAAATGCGGGGGTTTACCACGGCAAATCCCAAAGAGTCCAAAATCTGACGCATTATACCTGATGAAATACTACCTACCCGCCGAACAGCATTTTCAGGACTGTCTCGCGGAAGAACAGCATCAGGGTTGCCCCGGCAATCAGGAACGGTCCGTAGGCGGTGAAGACGTTCATTGGGTCGTAGCGTCGCAGCAGCGTCAGGCCGACAATCATCAGCAGGCTGACCAGGCCGCCGAGCAAAATGCCCAGTAGAAGGGTCAGGACGACGTTCGGGAAACCGACCAAAAGCCCCAAAACGGTGGAGATGGTCACATCCCCAAAGCCGAGGGCTTCCTCGTCGTCATCTGTGCCCAGTTTTTTGGCGCGGTATTTGGCGAACAACGTCCCGGCGAAGTAGAAAACCAGCATCACGCCGCCGCCCACCAGGCCGCCGAGCAGGGTGCTTTGCCAGCCGTGCAGGGAAATGCCAATTGGGACGAAAAGAATCGCCCCGGCCAGGCTGACGACGTGCATTATCAGGCGATGCTCAATGTCAATCACCGTCACCACGCCAAAGTAGGTTAGAATCACGAGTGCCAGCCAGAATCCCATCGCTGGCGGCCACATCCACAGAATAAAAGCGATTAGAATCCCTGAAATAAGGACAACATAAGTGCGAATCGCGCGCCGCGTGCCGCAAACGTGGCAGGCGGCCAGGGTCAGGTAATTGAATGCTTGAAAGGGAGCTTCACAGGCTGCACAGGTTGGCGCAGCCAGTTTGCGACGAACGGGCAACACATCAGAAAGATAATTGACCAGTGTCGCACACAATAAACCCAGTATGATAGCGAGTAGAATGTCCATAGTTTGGATATTATAATGCCCGCAAGTGAAAAGCGTACATTTATTTGAAAGGTTCTCTGATATTTGCCGTAAAGCAGGCCGCGTTTTGGGGTATGAGCGTTCCGCAAACGCGCGAACGCTCATACCCCAAAACGCGGGGACTTATCACAGGGACTCCTAAAGAGCCATTTGAAAGAGGAGAGTCATGGAAAAATTTATTGTTGATGGCGGTGTGCCCCTTTCAGGGGAGATGACGCCACAAGGGAACAAAAACGCAGCCTTGCCTTTGTTGGCCGCCTGCCTGTTGACTGATGAGCCTGTCACCCTGCACAATATTCCCCAAATTCGGGATGTGCGCGACATGCGAAACTTGATTGAGAGCCTGGGCGTGCAGGTGGATGATGTCGATGCAACTACCTGGCGCATTACTGCCCGCGAAGTGCGCCCGGCAGACCTCGACCCCGACCTTTGCCGTCGCATCCGCGCTTCCATCCTGCTGGCCGCGCCGATGCTGGCGCGCGCCGGCGGAGTGCGCCTGCCGCCCCCCGGCGGGGACGTGATTGGCCGCCGTCGGTTGGATACCCACATCCAGGCCTTTCGCGCCCTGGGGGCCGAGTTCGAGTTCGACCGCGCCAACCTGCTCTTTGATTTTCGCGCCCCGGCCAGTGGTTTGCATGGCGCGTCCATGCTCCTGGATGAAGCCTCGGTGCTCGGCACGGAAAATGCCATTATAGCGGCGGTGCTGGCGAAAGGCACAACCGTTATCAGCAATGCCGCTTCCGAGCCGCATGTCCAGCAGGTATGCAACCTGCTCAATACCCTGGGAGCGCAAATTTCGGGTGTTGGCTCAAATACCCTCACCATTCAGGGCGTTGAGCGATTGCACGGCGGCGAGTTTACAGTCGGGCCGGATTACCTCGAGGTTATTAGTTTTGTCGGTGCGGCGGTGGTTACGCGCGGCAGTATCCGCGTGCGCGATGCCGGGACGGAGTACCTGGGCATGATTCGGATGGTCTTCAATCGCATGGGCGTCGATTGGCAGGTTGAAGGCGACGACCTGATTGTCCCGGCGGAGCAGCGACTGGTCATCGAACCCGACCTGGGCAATGCCATTCCCGAAATCAAGACCAATATCTGGCCGGCCTTCCCAACCGACCTGATGAGCATTGCCATCGCGGTGGCAACCCAGGCCCAGGGCAGTATTCTCTTCCATGACTGGATGTACCCCAGCCGCATGTTTTTCATTGACAAACTGGTTGGTATGGGAGGCCAGATTGTGTTGTGCGACCCGCATCGTTGCATTGTCACCGGGCCGACACCCCTTTTTGGCGAAAAAGTTGAAAGCCCCGACATCCGTGCCGGAATGACGCTCGTTCTGGCTGCCCTGGCTGCTCAGGGACAGTCGGTCATCCGTAACGTCAGCCAGATTGACCGGGGCTACGAACGTGTCGAAGAAAAGTTACGCGCCCTGGGCGCGCGCATCGAGCGCCAGCGTGAGCAATAACCTAAACTTGCAAACAAAAACAGGTGACGCACACTCTGGCGTCACCTGTTTTTGTTCTTTGTATAATCAGTACTTCACGAAGGTTAAAAGAATTTCCGACACCAAAAATCGAGTTTCTCTGAGGTGTTTCGTGAACTACTGATAATCCGTTAGGGGCCGGCGATGTTTAACCTGTTGTCTTCCCGAATGAAGAAAGTGGTTTTGTCGAAATTGTTAATCCGCACTGTGCCGGAGTGCATCCTTCTATCGCCAACATAAATAACATAATTATATGTACCGAAGGGAATATCCCAGCGGTGCTGGCGGCCTTCGAATGTCCATTTGTAATAATATGGACGTTCGCCCTGGGCGGTTGTGCCGTGAAAATTCAGGTAAATCGGATTGATTTTGCTCTCGTTTTCAAACAAGACATAGCCGCGATTGACTCCCTGTGGCAGCCCGGCAGGCGCAAACTCGCCGTAGAAGACCGGCATGGTTGGGGTGATGGTCGGTTCGGGGGTGGGGGTCTCGGTTGGGGTTTCGGTTGGCAACGGCGTTTCGGTCGGGGTTGACGTTTCGGTTGGCAGTGGCGTATCGGTTGGCATGGCTGTCAGTGTACCGGCGACAATTTCCATCGCCAGGGCCTCGATTGTGGCTTGCGTGTCAACGGTGGGAACAGGTTCTGCGGCGGGAGCACAGGCGCTTAGGGTGAAGGCTATCAAAAGTCCCCAATTTATAAATTTTTTCATCTTTTTTCCTTTCTGTGAAACGATAACAAAACTGCCATTCCCAGGTCATCGGGTTTGGCAGTTATTTTCTCTCAAGTGCGGAGCAAATTTAGTTTTGGCCTGCCACTTCCAAGAACTGGTTGATTGCCTCGCGCAGCATCCGTTCTGGGAGTGCGCCCACCTGGCGGTGGACAATCTTGCCGTCCGAGATGAACAGCATGGTCGGGATACCCTGCACCCCATATTGCTGCGCCCACTGCGGGTTTTCGTCGGTATTTACTTTGGCAATAACGACTTTTCCGGCAAATTCGGCGGCCAGTTTATCCAGAATCGGTGCGACCATCTTGCAAGGCCCGCACCAGGGTGCCCAGAAATCCACAACCACCGGCAAGGTGGACTGTAAAACCATTTTCTCGAACGCCGAGTCGGTAACGTGAATGGGTTCAGAATACATACAAGCCTCCTTGGACAAAACTACTCACGAATAATCTGGAAGGTCGAGTGAATTGGGCCAGCCTTCGCAAGCGTTCCACCCACTGAACAATATTTTTCTTCAGAAAGCTGAATGGCCTGGGCAACATCTTTCTCTTTTAAGTTCTCACCCCACAACAGGTACTCTACCTTGAACTCGGTATAGAACATCGGATAATCGTCGGTTCTTTGGTTGCCAAGTACGCGCACTTCAATTTTTTCAGGTTTTTGACGCTTCTTTTCCAGAATTGAAAGCATGTCCATCGCCGTACAGCCCGCCAGCCCGGCCAGCAACATCTCCATCGGGCCAATACCGAGGTTGCCGTCTTTATCCTTGCCCATCAAGGCCAAGCCGCCAGCCGGATTTCGCACCACATAGCCAGACTGCCCGTCCCATGTGGTGGTCACTTCTTTCCATTGGTTGGTTGCTTTTTCTTCACTCATACAGGTCTCCTGTTGGTTGGGTTCTTTAGGAATTCCCGTGATAAGCCCCCGCATTTTGGGGTGTGAGCGTGCGCACGCTCACACCCCAAAATGCGGCCTTCTTCACGGCAAATATCAGAGAGCCGTTGGTTGGGGGAGTATATCACAAACCCCGCCCGTGATATAATCCCGCGCTATGGCAGATTTTTTCTCAAAGTGGCGTGATGGACTTGCGCGCACCAGCAAAACCACCTTTGGCCGCCTGGCGGGGATGCTCGGCGCAACTGAAATTACCCCTGAAACCTGGGACGACCTGGAATCCCTGCTTGTGCAGGCAGATATCGGTATGGAAACCACCCTTTCGGTGCTGAACGCGCTGCGCGCTGAAGTTCGCGACCAGGGACTGACACGGGCTTCGGATTTACAGGCCGTTCTCAAGGCTGAATTGCGCTCTCGTTTAATGACGCCCCCGCCGATAACCTTTGCCGATAAACCGGCGGTCATCCTGTTGGTCGGCGTCAACGGTTCGGGCAAGACCACCAGCGCGGCCAAACTAACCCAGCGATTTCTCAACGAAGGCAAAACTGTGCTTCTCGGCGCAGCGGACACCTTCCGCGCTGCGGCGGTGGACCAACTCCAGGTTTGGGGAGACAGGTTGGGGGTCGACGTGATTTCCGGTGCCCCCGAATCGGACCCCGGCGCGGTCGCTTATAGCGCAATCCAGGCCGGGGCGTCCAGAAACGTCGATGTCGTCCTGATTGATACCGCCGGACGCTTGCATACGCGCTATAATTTAATGGAAGAACTCAAGAAGGTTTATCGTGTGGTTGGCAAGGCCCAGCCGGGCGCGCCGCAGGCTGTCTGGCTTGTGCTGGACGCCACCACCGGGCAGAATGCCCTGCACCAGGCGCGCGCCTTCAAAGACGCGGTGGCTGTAACCGGCGTCATCCTGGCGAAACTCGATTCGTCGGCGCGTGGCGGCATGGCTTTTGCCATCCAGGGCGAGTTGGGGCTGCCGGTCCTGTTTGCCGGCCTGGGCGAGAAACCCGAAGACTTGATTCCCTTCGACCCGGATGCCTTTGTTGATGGAATTTTGGGCGTGGAGTAGTTCTCGTCTGTACTTTTTGGAGGAACCATGCAGGATTTAATTGAACGCTTACAGGTTGTGGGGAAACAACTCGCTCATTTATTGGAGCGTCTTTGACTACGCTACCAAAGAAGCCCAATTGCTTGATTTAGACCGGCAAATTGCCGAACCTGACTTCTGGAACGACCCGCAAACCGCCCAGCGATTGAGCAAGCAGGCGGCTGGTTTGCGTTCTGAACTGGAAGATTGGAGTGCGCTGCAAGCCCGCTTGAAGGATGGCCTGGAACTGGCCGGGCTGGACGATGAGAGCCTGCGCCCCGAACTGGAGCCTGAAGTCGCCGCGCTTGAAGCCGAACTGGAAAAGCGCGCTTTTGCGGCCATGCTCTCCGGGTCTTATGATTCCGGCGATGCGATTTTAGCCATCCATGCCGGGGCGGGCGGCACTGACGCGCAGGACTGGGCCGAAATGCTCCTTCGCATGTACGTCCGCTGGGCCGAGGCGCAAGGCTTCGAGGTCGAGCAGGTCGATATGACTCCTGGCGAAGAAGTCGGCGTCAAATCGGTCACGCTCTCGATTAGCGGACGCTATGCTTATGGCTATTTGCGCGCCGAAAAGGGGGTTCACCGCCTGGTGCGTTTATCACCTTTTGACGCCGCCCACCGCCGCCACACCTCGTTTGCGCTGATTGAAGTGCTTCCCCAAATCGACACCGATGACGGCGAAATCGAAATCAAACCCGATGACTTGCGTGTGGATGTTTACCGCTCATCGAGCGCGGGCGGCCAGAACGTGCAAAAGAACTCTACTGCCATTCGTCTGACGCACATCCCGACCGGTCTGGTGGTGACTTGCCAGAATGAGCGTTCGCAGTTGCAAAACCGCGAAACGGCCATGAAAATCCTGCGCGCGCGCCTGTTTGAAATCCAGCAGGCCAAACGCGAGGATGAAATTGCAATTTTGCGTGGTGACTACACCAAGGCCGAGTGGGGCAGCCAAATACGCTCTTATGTCCTGCATCCGTACCAGATGGTCAAAGACCACCGCACCGATTTTGAAGCCGGCAATGCCCAGTCGGTGCTGGACGGCAGCCTGAATGGCTTGATGGAGGCCTACCTGCGCAGTTCCGAAGAGTGACGATGAGAGACCGTTATCCGCCTGTGCGGAGGCGGTCTCTGTGTTTTACGCCAATTGACATTTTTTTGGCATGACATTTATCACTTGTTTAGTGTGACGAGAGGTGACAGGGAATACTAGTATTTATCAGTTTGTTTTTATATAATAGAATAAGTTGTCAGACAATTCAAGTGCGCGTTTTATACAAGATACTGAGAGTTCTTTGTAAAGGTGAGCGATGAAAAATTTCTTGTCTAAAATCATTAGTTCAAAACGTTTGGATGCTTTCTTGCCAGTGGTTGCCGCGTTGGCGGCTTTTGTCATTGGCGCGGTCATGTTACTGATAATGGGCACAAATCCATTGGTGGCTTATCGCGCAATGCTAAACGGCGCTTTTGGCAACCAGAACGCGCTGGCGGAGACAATCGCCAAGGCCGTTCCGTTATTGCTGATTGGTCTGGGAATCTGTATTTCCTTCCGGGCCAAGGTGATTAACATCGGCGCAGAAGGGCAGATGATTGTCGGGGCGCTGCTGGCTACCGCTTTCGGATTGGCTGTCGCCTGGCCTGGCTGGATAGTGCTTCCGATGGCAATGTTTATCGGATTTTTTGGCGGGGCAGTTTGGGGCGCAATTCCGGGGGCTTTGAAGGCATATTTCAATGTGAACGAAATTCTGAGCACGGTGATGATGAACGCAATAGCCGTGCAATTGATGAACTTTATGCTTGGCGGCCCGATGATGGACCCCCAGCAGGCCCAGGCCTTAGGCAAACTCCCCGAGACCGCCCGCCTGGATAGCGCCTATCACCTGGCGCGCCTGATGCCCCCAACCCGTTTGCACGCCGGGGTGTTGATTGCCATCGGTTTGGCGATACTGGTTTATATTTTGCTCTTCCATACTACGCTGGGCTATCGCATTCGCGCGGTCGGCTTCAACCCGTTTGCTTCGCGTTATGGCGGTATCCGCGTCCGCCGCCAGGTGGTGATTGCGCTTCTGTTGAGCGGCGCGTTTGCCGGTCTGGCCGGGGCCGTCCAGGTTTATGGTTTGAACTATCGCATGATTACCGACGGCTCACCGACTGGCTTTACCGGTGGGGCGGGTTTCAACGGCATTGTGACCGCCCTGTTTGGCGGATTGCATCCGTTGGGGGCTATTCCGGCTTCCTTCTTCTTTGGGGCTTTGCTGGTTGGCGCCAACAGTATGCAGCGCATTACCCAGGTTCCGTCGGCTTTTGTGATTGTACTCAACGGCATGGTGGTTGTTTTCGTGGTCAGCGCCGCGATTTGGAAGGAGATACGTGAGCGCAAGCGCAGGATGGCGGCAGTTGGAGGGCCGCCGCAGGCAAAACCACCCACGCCAGAAAATGACCCACCCCCGCCCGCGCAAGAAAGCAAGCAGGAGGCCTGACGATGGATATCGCCAATTTCTTTTCTGCCACCGTTGTCATCGGGATATTGACTGCCGGCGTTCGCCTGGCTTCCCCTTATATTTTTGCTGCCATTGGCGAAATGTTCGGCCAACGCAGCGGCGTCTTGAACCTGGGCGTTGAAGGCCAGATGTTGATGGGCGCATTTGCCGCCTTTTATTTCACCCTCCAGACTGGAAATCCCTGGGTGGGGCTGCTGGCGGCCATGATTGTGGGGGGATTCATGGGGTTGGCGATGGCGATTGTCAGCGTCAAATGGCGCGCCGTGCAGGGTATTAGCGGGATTGGGTTTTACATTATCGGTATGGGCTTGAGTGAGTTGCTCTTCAAGACCACGTTGGGAGAAGTCAAAATTATCAATACCGGGTTCAACGCTGTAAAAATCCCGTTCCTGTCGGATATCCCGGTACTTGGTCAAATCTTTTTCCAGCAAAATGTGATGACCTACATTGCCTTCCTGCTTGTGCCGCTGGCCTGGTTTGTGCTTTATAAGACCACCCTGGGACTTAAAATCCAGGCGGTTGGCGAAAACCCACATGCCGCTGATACGCTTGGCGTTAGTGTCATCAAAATTCGCTTCCTGACGGTCACGATGGGCGGCGTTATGTCCGGGGTTGCAGGGGCGGCACTTTCGACCGCCAACCTGAACGTCTTCCAGGAAAACATGACCGCCGGGATGGGCTTTATCGCCGTGGCCCTGGTCTATTTTGGCGGCTGGCGTCCGTTTGGGGTGATGGCCGGTGCGCTGCTTTTCAGTATGGTGATGGCTTTACAATTGTTCATGCAGGTCTACAACGTTCCCATCCCGTCTGAATTTGCCATTATGTTGCCCTATATCCTCACCATTGTTGTGCTGGTGTTGACGGTTGGCCGGGTGCGCGCACCATCAGCGCTGACCAAGCCGTTTATCCGTGAATAGCCTTGTGCTATCAAACCTATATCTCAAAGGAGGTTCTGCTGCGAGAAAATGCCCGATTTTCAAAAAGTAGTCTGTTTCCAACCAAAAGTTTCACTCAAAGGAGAAAAGAAAATGTCTAAACTGATGAAAGTTGTTTCCCTTATTGCCATGTTTGCCCTGGTTTTGGGTGCTTGCGCCCCTGCCGACCAGCCCGCTGTCGGCACCGACGGGAAGATTCGTGTTGCGGTGATTATGCCCAGTTCGATTTCTGACCTTGCCTTCAGCCAGTCCATCTACGACGCCATGGTTGAAATCCAGGCGGAGAGAGGCGGCCCGGATAAATTTGAATGGGTTTACTCTGAAAATATGTTCCAGGTTGATGACGCCGCTGCCGCGATTCGTGACTATGCCGCCCAGGGTTATGACCTGGTGATTGCGCACGGTTCGCAGTATGGCACTTCCCTTCAGGAAATTGCCCCCGACTTCCCCACCACCGCTTTTGCGCACGGCACCACCAACCGCACCTTTGTGGGCGAAGGCATTACCAATGTCTATGCTTACGAAGCCGCTTCCAATGAGGGCGGATATGTCAATGGCGTCATGGCTGCCCGGCTGACCAAGAGCAAGATTGTCGGTATCGTTGGCCCGGTGGATGTTGGCGATGCCAAACTGTACATCGAAGGCTTCGAGAAGGGCGTCCGGGATACTGATTCGAGTGTTCAGATTTTGAAGATTTTCACCGGTTCGTTTGGTGATGTTGCCCTGGCTCGCGAAGCCGCTGATGCGCATATTGCCGCCGGTGCGGATGTCCTGATTGGCACCGGTCAGATGGTCGTTGGCGCGATTGCCGCCGTTGACGAACAGGGTGGTGATGTTCTCTGGATTGGTACCCAGTCCAGCCAGACCCTGCTTGCCCCGAATGTCATCGTTGCCAACCAGATTTACGACTGGAAAGTCGTCATCCGTGAAATCCTTGACCGCATGTCAAATGGCCAGTTGGGCGGTGAAGCCTTTATCACCACCCTTGAAAACAAGGGCCTTTACATGGAATACAACGAAGGTTTCTCTCGCCTTGGCGAGGTGAAGGACGAAGCTGAAGCCACCGTTCAGGGTATTGTGAACGGTTCCATCAACGCGTTGCCCTAGTTGTTAGTATGAATAACGGAGGCGGGGAAATCTCCCCGCCTCCGTTCAGCCCGGCGCTAAAAACGAGGCTTGTTGTTTGTTCAGGAAAATTTCCTGGCCGAATGGGAAGGCTTGTTACCCGGTAATCTTAATTTTATGACCCCAGGAGTTGGCATGGCAAACAATCAAACCGTCACTCATAGACAGCAGAAAATCCACCATCTTGAGATGAGAAATATCACCAAGATATTTCCCGGCGTTCTGGCAAATGCCAATGTTGATTTTGACGTTAAAGAAGGCGAAGTTCACGCCTTGTTGGGAGAGAATGGGGCTGGTAAGAGTACCCTGATGAAGATTTTGTACGGCCTGTATGAGCCAAACGAAGGCGAGGTCTTAATCAATGGGGAGCCGGTTGCGATTAAATCACCCAATGATGCCATCAATCTCGGTATCGGCATGATTCACCAACACTTTATGCTGGTGGACAGCCTGACAGTGGTGGAAAATATTGCCCTGGGATTGCCCTCCACACGCGGCCCGCTTACCGATTTGGACGTGGTTGCCAAGCGTACCCTCGAATTGGCGGAACGCTACGGCCTGCATGTTGACCCTGAGGCTTATATCTGGGAATTGGCGGTCGGGCAGCGTCAGCGGGTCGAGATTCTCAAGGCCCTTTATCGCGGCGCAGACTTGTTCATCCTTGATGAGCCGACGGCTGTCCTGACTCCGCAGGAAGTGGACGAGTTCATGGGCACTATGCGCCAGATGACCAAAGAGAAACATTCCATCATCTTTATCTCTCACAAACTGCATGAAGTGATTGCCAGTTGCGACCGCGTCACCGTCCTGCGCAATGGCCGCCGGGTCGATTCTTGTCCGGTTGCCGGCTGCACCAAACTGGACCTGGCCCGCATGATGGTCGGGCATGAAATTGTCCTGCCGAAAATCGCCTCCGAGCCAAACCTGGGAGAAGTTCGTCTTGAAATTCAGGATGTCCACGCGATGGGTGAGCGCGGCATGCCTGCCCTGCGTGGAGTCGACCTGAAGGTCCAGGCCGGTGAAATTGTCGGTGTGGCCGGGGTTTCGGGCAATGGTCAGTCTGAACTGGCCCAGGTGATTACCGGTTTGCGACAGCCCACCCAGGGCAAGGTCATTGTCGGCGGCAAGGACATGGCCGGTAAACTTCCTGGCGAATTCTTGAAAACTGGTATGGCTTACATCCCCGAAGAGCGCATGCGCGATGGCGTAGTCAGCGACTTTACGGTTGCCGAAAATATCATCCTGCGCGACCATAACAAGAACCCCTATTCAAGCCGGGGGATGTTGGTGCATCGTATTATCGGTGAGATTACCGACAAGTTGATTAAGATGTTCGATATTCGCACGCCCTCGCGCTATACCAACGCGGGCAACCTGTCGGGTGGCAATATCCAGAAAGTGGTTCTGGCGCGCGAACTGTCGCGCACCCCAAGCGTGTTGATTGCCGCCCAGCCCACTCGCGGCGTTGATATTGGCGCGATTGAGTTCATCCATAAAAACCTGCTCAACCAGCGCGAAGCGGGCGCGGCCATCCTGCTCATCTCCGAAGACCTGGATGAGGTGCTGGCTTTGTCAGACCGGGTGGCGGTTATGTTCGAGGGTCAGATTATGGGCATCCTGCCGAACAAGGAAGCCGAACGCGGGCGCGTTGGCTTGCTGATGGCAGGGGTGCATCCAGATTAAGGTTTTTAATCAAGACTTGAGGAAAACTTATGCTTCGCTCTTTGCTCATCTATCTCTCGAAGGCTGCCTGGGCGCAAAACATTGTCACCAACTGGGGCTTTGTCTGGAAGGCGGTCTCCCGCTTTATCGCCGGAACAACGGTTGATGAAGCCATTCAGGTGGTGCAGGCCCTCAACGAGAAAGGCATCAACGCCACCCTCGACCAGTTGGGTGAACATACCTCGACCCCCGAAGAAGCCGACCGCGCCGCCGATGGCATTATCGCCGTATTGGAAGCTGTTCAGGAAGCCGGGGTGCGTTCGAACGTCTCGATTAAACTGACCCAAATTGGCATGGGCATGGACGATGATGTTTGTCGCGCCAACCTGGAGCGCATCCTGAAGGTCGCCAAAAAGAACAAGAACTTTATCCGCATCGATATTGAAGATTCACCCTATGTCGATGCGACCATCGGTTTTTATCGCGAGATGCTTGAGAAGGGTTATACGGTCAAAACTGTCGGCATGGCCGTGCAATCTTATCTTTACCGCGCTGAGCAGGATACCCGCGACCTGGTGGAAATCGGCACCACCTTCCGCCTGATTAAGGGCGCATATAAGGAACCCGCTGAGGTGGCCTTCCCAAAAAAGGCGGATGTGGACGCCAATTTTGATACCCTTTCCTCGATACTAATTGACGCCTCCCTGGCCCAGGAGAGCAAAATCAGCAAGGACGGGCGCATCCCGGCCATCCCGGCGATAGCCACGCACGACGACAAACGCATCGAATTTGCCAAAGCCTATGCCCAAAAGGTCGGCCTGCCCAAGGCCGGACTGGAATTCCAGATGTTGTACGGTATCCGCCGCGATTTGCAGGACAGCCTTTCGCAGGAAGGTTACCCGGTGCGCGTCTATGTCCCCTTCGGGACGCACTGGTATCCCTACTTCATGCGCCGCCTGGCCGAGCGTCCGGCCAATTTGTGGTTTATTATTTCCAACTTCTTCAAGAAATAGCCAAAGGTTCTTGGGGAATTCCCGCGATAAGTCTCCTGTCGAGGAGAACCGGAAATTTGATGTTCATGCGAAGCACGCACGAACATCAAATTTCCGGTTTTTTCTTGTGGGCGCTTGCCTTGTGGGTCATTTCTGAAGTTTGGCGCACAGTTGCTCGACATCGGGCTTTTGGTCGGCAGTAAATGTCTTCGTGATAGAACGGTGCGTCACGTCTATCGCTTCACGCGTACGCCGGAGCTCGCCGGCGCGACGCTCACGGTGACGAGCCGCGGGCCGCTCGTCACCGTCTGGCCGCGCGGCTACCGCTCGTTGCGGGCCGTCTTCCTCAGCGTCGTCTACTTCTTCTGGCTGAACGTGATCCGGCCGATCGACGTGAGCCCGGAGGGCAACCTCTACTCACTCTACATACCTCCGGTGCCGAGCGGCCCCCAAGAGCGCATGATCGAGAGCTTCCTGCGCAAGTGGCTGCTCGCCGACCCCGCCCCGATGGCGGCGACCATCGCCGTCACGACACGCTGCCAGTACAGCTGCGCGCACTGCAGCGCCGCCGGCCTCGAGGGGCGCCGCGAGCTCGACGCCGCCGAGCTGCGCCGCGCCGTCGCCGGCTGCCTCGATCTCGGCGTCCAGGTCCTCACCCTGACCGGCGGCGAGCCGCTGCTGCGCGACGACCTTGAGGAGCTCGTCGCCTCTGTGCCGCACGACATGGCGACGACGCTCGTGTTCACGAACGCTCACGGGCTCGACGAGAAGCGGGCGCGGGCGCTGCGCGCGGCGGGGCTCTTCGGCGTGCACGTGAGCCTCGATTCACCCGACCCGGCGACGCACGACCGCTTGCGCGGCTGCGAGGGTGCCTTCGCCCGCGTCGAGCGCGGCGTGCGCGCCGCGCTCGACGCGGGCCTCAAGGTCGGGCTCTCGACCTACGCGACGCACGCCTCGGTCGCCGCCGGCGACCTCACCCGTCTGGCCGCCCTGGCCCATCGCTGGGGCGTACACGAGGTCACGGTCTTCGACGCCATCCCCACGGGGCGCCTCTTGCACGACCGGGACCTCCGTCTGACAGCGGAGGACCACCTCGCCGTCATCCGCGAGGCCCGCCGCGCCACCCGCCGGCATCACCGGCGGCCGCGCGTCGTCAGTCAGTCATGGACGAACAGCCCGCGCAGCTTCGCCAAGTACATCGGCTGTCTCGGCGCGGGCTTCCAGATCCACGTCACCGCGCACGGCGAGGTCACGCCCTGCGACTTCACGCCGCTCTCCTTCGGCAACCTGCGCGACGAGCCGCTGGAGATCATCTGGAAGCGGATGGC
>JAWOIR010000235.1:0-2621 GCA_046484545.1 Anaerolineales bacterium | reverse complement strand
GATTTTGAATTGACTTTTATGCGCAAAAACGGTGAGCGCTTCCCGGTCATCGTCAGCCCATCGGTAATCAAAAACGCAAACGGGGAAATTATCCGCTATGCGGCCACAGTTAAAGATATTACGGAACGGGTTCAGACGCAGGAAGCCCTGATTAACAGCGAAAAACGATTGCGCGCGATTATTGACGCCGCACCTTTTGGCGCTCATTCCTATAGACTCTTTCCTGACGGCCGCCTGGTCTTTTCAGACTACAACCATGTGGCAGAGCAAATCCTACCCATTGACCATTCAACCCTGATAGGAAAAACCGTCGAAGAAGCCTTTCCCGGCCTGGCGAAAACCGAGATACCCAACCTGTACCGCCTAACAGCCGCCGAAGGCCACAATTACCACGACGAACAAGTGACGTATCACGAAGGCAAAATTTCAGGCATCTTCGAAATTCACGCTGTCCAGACGGCCCCGAATCAAATGTCTCTATTTTTCCGCGATATTACCGAAAAAAAGAAAATCGAGCAAAAATTACAGGAGAATGAATCCCAATACCGCCTGCTGTTCGAAAACAACCCCATCCCGATGTGGGTTTATGACCTGGAAACCCTGCAATTCCTGGATGTAAACGCCGCCGCTGTTGGCCGCTACGGCTTCAGCAAAGATGAATTCCTGAGGATGAGCATCCGCGACATTCGCCCACCGGAAGAGATTCCCCTGCTCGAAAAAAACATCGCCGAACAGGAAGAACCCCTGCAAACCTCCGGCCCCTGGCGGCACAAAACCAAAGACGGCGAAATTTTCTTCGCTGAAATTTTCTCACACAGCATCACCTACTTCGGCAAGGACGCCCGCCTGGTCATGGTCCACGATATCAGCGACCAAAAGCTGGCCCAGGATGCCCTGCTCGAAAGTGAGACCCGTCTGCGGCTGGCATTGGCTTCAGCCAAACAAGGTTTATACGACCTGAACGTGCAAACCGGCGAAACCATCATCAATGCTGAATACGCCCTCATGCTGGGCTACGGTGACCCCGATGAACTGCGAGAAACCAACGCCGCCTGGCGCGAACGCCTGCACCCGGAAGACCGGGAGCCGGTTGCCCAGGTATACAGGGATTACATTGCCGGAAAAATTCCCGAATATCGAGTCGAATTTCGCCAGCGCACCAAATCCGGCAAGTGGAAATGGATTTTATCGCTAGGCAAAGTAGTCGAGTGGGATGCCGAAGGCAATCCCCTGCGCATGCTGGGAACTCACACCGATATAGAAGAAAGCAAACAAGCCCAAAAGAGAGTTGAAAACCTGCTAACCCGCCAAAACACCCTTCACCGCCTGGGATTGCGCCTGGGCAGCACACTGGACCTGGAAGAGATTTGCGAGATTGCCTACCAAGAAATTCAACACTTTGTCGCCAATTCCAACTTTGGCATTGCGCTCTATCACGAAAATGAGAAAAATATCACGCCCATGTTCATCATGGCTGACGGCGAGAAAATTGATGTCAGCCAAATACCGCCAGCGCCCCTTGAAGGCGGCCCCAATAGCCGCGCCATTTTTAGCAAAAAAGCCGATATCGTCGCAGACCTGCAAGCCGAACTGCACAAATTAAAGACCGCCCTGGACATCAAGACAACAGACCCGCGCATAGCACGCTCCATCTTGACTGTTCCCATGCTCATCAAGGAGCAGGTTTTGGGCACGCTGCAAATGCAACACTACGAAGTCGGCATTTATACGCAGGAAGACGCCCAAACCTTGAGCAGCGTCGCCAACCTGCTGGCGCTTGCAATCCAAAATGCGCGCCTGTATCAAGACGCCCAGAGCGAAATCGAAGAACGCAGGCAAACCCAAAACGCCCTCAAAGAAACCAGCGAACACCTGCAAGCCGTGCTGAATGCCGCTGGAGATGCCATCTTCGTCCATGATGCTGAAACAGGCAAAATTGTGGATGTCAACCAGAGCATGACCGAACTATTTGGCTACACCCGCGAAGAAGCCCTTACATTTGGCGTGGGAGAAATCAGCCTGGAGAAGCCGCCCTATTCAAAAAACGAAGCCCTGGGCTGGTTAAAAAAGGCGCGCGAACAAGGTCCGCAAGTGTTTGAATGGCTGGCCCACCACAAAGACGGGCACACCATCTGGATGGAGGTCTCGCTCCAGTTTGCGGTCATCGGCGGGCACAACCGTTGTGTGGCGGTAGCCCACAATATCAGCAACCGCAAGGAAGCCGAGGCCGCCCTGCGCGCCAGCGAACAACGTTACCAGACCCTGGCAAACGTCTCGCCGGTGGGCATTTTTCGAACCGATGCGCAAGGTGAAACCACTTACGTCAATCCGCGCTGGTCTGAAATTTCCGGGCTTTCAGCAGAGCAGGCCATCGGCAACGGTTGGCTGCATGCCGTTGAGTCGCAGGAACGCCCGTCTGTGCTGGCCGGCTGGCATGAAGCCGTAGAACAACAACGCGCCTCCATGTCTGAGTATCGCTTCATTTGGCCAGATGGAAGCATCACCTGGGTCATTGGTCAGGCCATGCCCGAATTCGATTCAACAGGCCAATTTGTCGGGCATGTTGGAACAGTTACCGATATCACCGAGCGCAAACAGGCCGAGTTGCAATTGAAACAGAG
>JAWOIR010000159.1:0-5501 GCA_046484545.1 Anaerolineales bacterium | reverse complement strand
CGTCCGTGGGAATTTGCGCCAACCTGGTCGAATTATGCCGAAACCTGGAACAAGATTAACTTCCCACGTTTGTTGTGGAACACGTTCTTCTATGCCGTCACGACCGGCATTGGCACGGTGATTTCCTGCACCCTGGTTGCCTATGGCTTTGCGCGCTTCCGCTTCCCAGGTCGTGATTTTCTCTTCATTGTGCTGATTTCGACCATCTTCCTGCCTGGATTTGTGACCGTCATTCCGACCTACACCTTTTTCCAGCAAATTGGCTGGGTGGGAACCTGGCTGCCGCTTATTGTCCCGGCCTTTTTCGCCAACGCCTACAACGTCTTCCTGCTTCGACAATACTTCCTGACCCTGCCGCGCGAACTGGACGAGGCCGCCATGATGGACGGCGCAGGGCCATTCCGGGTGTTGTGGTCGGTCATCCTGCCGCAGTCTTATCCGGCCCTGATGGCGATTACCGTCTTCCACATTGTTTTCTGTTGGAACGACTATTTTGGCCCGCTGATTTATCTCTCGACCAACCGCGATGCTTGGCCGATTTCAATTGCGCTTGCCACTTTCAACGGTATTTATGGCTCGCAACCGCAACTCATTCAGGTTGGCTCTCTGATGGCCCTGATTGCGCCCCTGCTGCTCTTCCTGGCTGCCCAGAAATTCTTCATCCAGGGTATTGTCATCACCGGCGTTGATAAATAATCGTTGATCCAAATTTATGAAACGACACTTTGCTTTTCTACTTCTTGTCGGTTTACTCTTGAACCTGCTGGCAGGTTGCGCGCCTGCTTCCCAGCCTGCCAGCCCTTCCATTGCCACTGAACCCGCGTCTGCGGATGCCGCTCTTCCGTTGCCAACCTTCACACCAGCGCCGTCGCCCATGCCCGGCGGATTGTACGTGGACGCGGGTCAGTCTTTGGGACAAGTCAGTCCGGTTTTTGCCGGCACCAACTGGGGGCCCTGGCTGGGCATTGCCCCGGCCATGTTGGATGAAATACCAAAACTGGGTCTGAACGTTGTCCGTTTTCCGGGTGGCGAGTGGGGCGACACGAATACGGTCACAAAATCCCAGGTGGATATGCTGGTGGCCTTTTGCCAGCAATGGGGGGCAGAGCCGATGATTCATGTGCGCCTGCCCAATAGCACCCCGGGAGAAGCAGCAGAATTGGTGCGTTATGCTAACATTGAAAAGGGATACAACATCCGCTATTGGGTGATTGGCAATGAGCCGAACTTATACGCTGGCCGGGCTGAGATGAAAAAGCCTGAATATACACCGGAACAATTCGCCACAGACTGGCGCTTTTTCGCCGATGCAATGAAAGCGGCAGACCCATCCATCCTGTTGGTTGGGCCTGAAATCAGTCAGTTTGTGCCCAACCCCACCCCTGAATACGGGCAAGTGTTCAAAGATTGGCTGGTGACTTTCCTGAAAGCCAATGGCGATATGGTAGATATTGTTTCGGTGCACCGCTATCCATTCCCGGCCTCTTTTGTCAGCGGGCCGCCCAGCAAGGACGATTTACGCGCCAACAGTGCCGAATGGGACATCCTGATTCCGAGCCTGCATGAGATTGTCCGTGAGCATACCGGTAGGGACCTGCCTGTGGCGGTGACTGAGTTCAACTCATCCTGGTCAGCCAATGCTGGTGGCGAAGCGACGATGGACTCGCACTTTAACGGCGTCTGGTTTGCCGACGTGATGGGGCGCATGATTAACAATGACACCTTCATGCTCACGCAATTTGCCATCAGCGGGAACTTTGGTCTGATGAGCCGCGCGGAACTAAACAGCACCGGCCTGGCCTATGTCATGTTTTCCCGTTTTGGCAATGAGCGCATCTACGCGTCGAGCGACCAGCAATATGTCAGCGTTTATGCCGCCAAACGTCCTGACGGTGCCCTGACCGTGATGGTGATTAACTTAAACTCCGAACCAAAGACCGTCAATTTGCGCATTGATAACTTTAACGGTGGGCAGGCCGAGGTCTGGAGGTTGGACCTGAACAATCGCGCCGAGCAAGTACAGTCGGTGCAACTGGCCGCCATCAACACCCTTAACCTTTCGCGGGAATCGGTTACGCTGTACATCCTGCCGGGGTTGGATTAATTTGGGGTCTATGAAGCCTTTCCTACTTTTCAGGAACATGGGTTTCGTTTTCCTTCTCCTTGGGGGATGCCTGCCGCAGAAGGCATCCCCCCTTTCTTCGCCTGATTTCCGGGTATTGGCTTATGTGACCGAGGACACCGTCCCGGAATTGATACCCTACGACAAACTGACGCACATTAACTATTCCTTCATCTTACCCCGCGCCGACGGCACGATTAGGAACGTGTATAACCCCTGGAAGTTGAAGAAAATCGTCGAAACGGGACGCGAGCACGGGGTCAGTGTGTTCGTCGCTGTCGGTGGCTGGGGGCTTGAGAAGGAGTTTGAAGCCGTCGCCGCCGACCCGGCCCTTCGCGCGGTCTTTGTCCAAACCCTGGTGGAATATGCTGCTGAATATGACCTGGACGGCATCGACATCGATTGGGAGTATCCGGTGGTGGGTGTCTCGGATGGCAATTACCTGGCCCTGATTCGGGAATTGCGCGCCGCGCTGCCTGAGCATGTCCAATTGACGACGGCTGTACCTGCTTATGGGGTCAATGCCGATGGTTTCCCGGCTGAATCTTTTGAGTATCTTGATTTTGTAAATTTGATGGTTTACGACCTGTCGCGCGAGGCTCATGCGACCATGGAAATGGCCGAGCGCTCTCTGGATTATTGGCAGGGACGCGGCTTGAGCGTTGAAAAAACCGTTTTGGGTGTGCCGTTTTATAGCCGTCCCGGAGAAGTGCCTTATCGCAAGATGATACAGGCCGACCCTGCCGCTGCGCAGGTGGATGTTTTCGAGTTTGTCGGGGCGCTGCAATACTACAACGGTATTCCGACCATCCAGGCCAAGACAGAACTGGCCCTGCGCCGCGCTTCGGGAATCATGTTCTGGGCTTTGTCACACGATACAACCGATGAGTATTCCCTGCTGACTGCGATTGATTCGGTTGTGAAATCGCGGCCATAATCCGGGTTTGGCCTTTGCATTTGCAGGGAACGGCGCTCTTTCCCCGTTCCCTTTTCTTACACCTGTTTACACCGAGGCATTTATGAAGCGCATCAATCCTGTTATTTTTACACTCATTTTTATGTGGCTGGGGTGGTTCGTGGTTTTGTATGGTATCCAGGCGTTGACGCCCATGCGCCTGAACTTGGAACGCCCTGATTATGCAGTGGCCTGGTCGGAAGGGGAGACGACCCTCGACAATCACATCCAAAATCCATTGCTGGCCGACCCGTTTATGAATGAACAGGTCTCGTGGGATTCGGAATATTACCTTTCGATTGCCCTGTACGGCTACGATGACGATGGCGAGGGCATGGACTGGGTCACATCCAGGGAAACCGGCGAGCAACGCTCGCTCAATTACGCATTTTTCCCGCTTTACCCCAAATTTATCCAGGCTTTTTACCTGGGGCTCAAACCCTTCACCCTCGACATGACCGATCTGGCGCGCGGCGTGCTGGCGGGCGTGATTATCTCTCTGCTTGGCACGCTGGCGGCCATGTTCGCGCTCTACGACCTGGCCCGTGATTCACTCGACAAAGACGGACGCCTGCGCGCAGTTTTCTACTTCCTGATTTTTCCTTCGGCTTTTTTCCTGGCGATGGTTTACACCGAAGGGTTGTTTATGGGTATCACCTTTTGGGCGCTTGCCCTCAGCAAGCGTGGACATTGGGCCTGGGCCTCGATACTGGCAGCCTTTGCCCCCTGGACGCGCGCCGTCGGCGCAGCCCTGGCGGTTCCGCTGGGGGTTCGCTGGCTGATGTCGTTCAGTTTCAAACGTCCGCTCAAAGAACAACTCAACCTGAAATTCTTCCTGCAAGCCTTGTTTGCGACCTTCCCCGGCCTGTCGTATTACGCCTGGCGCTATTCAGACCTGGGGCGCGGCTGGGAAGTGGCCCAGGAATGGTTTGGGCGCACCGAACTGGGTATTTCCCAAACCATCGGCGCGTACTCGTGGCAGTTGGCCCATGCTGCCAACTATCCCGAATCGCAGGTCTATTTCGCGCTCGAATTTTTGTGCCTCGGCCTGGCCCTGCTGACCACCCTGCTCTACCTGCGCCGTGACCCGGCGATTGCCCTATTCGGGCTGGCGGTCATCCTCCTTTCGGCCCTCAGCGGCGGCGGACAGGGCCTGGCACGCTACGTTTTGCCCGTCCCTGCCATTTACCTCGTCCTGGCTGCCTGGGGCAAAAACCCGGCCTTTGACCGCACCTGGACTCTCGCCAGCGCCTTCACCATGGGCATTTCGGCGGTCCTGTTTGCATTTGATTTTTGGGTTGGCTGATATATCTACTTCGCCCTTTTGACTACGCTGGAGAATGCTCCGCTCAGGGCGCAATAACAAATATGGAGAACTCATTATGAAATACGGCTATTTCGACGACAAAGCCCGCGAGTACGTCATCACTCGCCCCGACACCCCCCTGCCCTGGATTAACTACCTCGGCTCGCAGGAATATTTCGGATTAATCTCAAATACCGCCGGTGGCTACTCCTTCTACAAAGACGCCCGCCTGCGCCGCCTGACGCGCTACCGCTACAACAACGCCCCGCTCGACATGGGCGGCCGCTACATATACATGCGCGACAACGCCAGTGGCGAATCCTGGTCGCCCAGTTGGATGCCCGTCCGCCGCAGCCTGGATGAGTACACCTGCCGTCACGGCATGGGCTACACGGTCATCGAATCGAAATATATGGGGATAAATGTCCGCACCCGGACTTTTGTCCCGCTCAACCAGAATCTCGAAATCTGGGAAGTGACCCTCACCAACCAGCGCGACACAGACTCGGACCTGAGTCTGTTCTCTGCCATCGAGTTTTGCCTGTGGGACGCCAACGACGACGCCACCAACTTCCAGCGCAACTACTCCATCGGCCAGGTTGAGATAGCTCCCCTAGCCCTGCCAGGGAGAGGGGCCGGGGGTGAGGGTCTCGTGATTTACCACAAAACCGAATATCGCGAACGCCGCGACCACTTCGCCTACTTCGCCTGCTCAGAAGAATTGGCTGGTTACGACACCCAGCGCGAGGCCTTCCTCGGCCCCTATCGCGGCTGGGACAACCCGCTCGTGGTCGAAACCGGCCAATCGGGCAATAGCGAAGCGCACGGCTGGCAGCCGATTGGCTCGCAGCACGTTAAAGTGGCGCTCAAGCCCGGCGAAGAGAAGAAAATCATCATCCTGCTTGGTTACCACGAAAACCCCAAGGACGACAAATTCGACCCGCCCGGTTCGCAGGTGGTTAACAAACGCACGGTCAAACCGATACTCGAAAAATTCCTAAACCCCGCCAACGTGGACGCGGCTTTTGCTGAACTGTTCGACTACTGGACCAAACTGCTCGCCAAATACCAGGTTGCCTCGCCCGATGAGCACGTCGACCGCATGGTCAATATCTGGA
>JAWOIR010000103.1:0-12286 GCA_046484545.1 Anaerolineales bacterium | reverse complement strand
CGCGAGAGTTGCACCAGGTCGCTCACTTCAACGACCATGCGAATGACGGCTATATCGGCGCGGATGGAGTCGTGGTTGACGCTGACGTTGACATCGGTGATGTTGACGCCTTCGCTGTTGAGCAGGTGTGAGATGTCGTTCATCAGTCCCTGTCGGTCAAAGGCGGTGACCCGAATGGGAATTGGATAGGTTTTGGCGGCGTCGCCCCAACTGACGCGCACCAGGCGTTCTTTTTCGCTGGTGGAGCTGCGCAAGATGTTGGGACAATCTTCTCGGTGGATGGTTGCGCCGCGCCCGCGTGTGATGTAGCCGACGATGGGGTCGCCGGGGGCGGGGTTGCAGCATTTCGCCATCTGGGTCAGCAGCCCGCGCAGCCCGCGCACGGCGACGGCATCGCTGGAGGTGGTTTCGCTTTTTGGGGCGGAGGTTTCGATGGTGTCTTCGGGCGGTTTCTGGTTCGAAATCAGAGTGACAATGCGGTTAAGCGGCAGGTCGCCGCAGCCGAGGGCAACGAACAGGTCGTCGGACTGGCGATATTCCAACTGGCGGGCCAGGTTTTCGATATTGATGTCTTCCAGCCCCAGGCGGCGAAATTCGCGCTCCAGGATTTGGCGTCCCTGGGCCAGGTTTTGTTCGCGGGCTTGCTTTTTCATCCAGACGCGGATTTTGGCGCGCGCGCGCTGGGTTTTGACCAGCCCGATGCTGGGGTTGAGCCAATCGCGGCTGGGGCCGCCCTGCTTGGTGGTCAGGATGACGACCCGGTCGCCGGTTTTCAGGACGTAGTTAAGCGGTTCAAGTTTGCCGTTGATTTTTGCGCCCCGGCAGCGATGGCCCACATCGGTGTGGACGTGATAGGCGAAGTCAATCGGGGTCGAGCCTTTTGGCAGGTCAATGATGTCGCCTTTGGGGGTGAAGACGTACACATGTTCGTCGAAAACATCGTTTTTCATGGTTTCGACGAACTCGTCGGCGTTCATGTCGTCGCTTTTGATGTCCAGTTGGCTTCGCAGGGCGGTCAGGAAGCTTTCGTACTGTTCGTCGCGCTTTTTGCTGGCTTCTTTGTACCGCCAGTGGGCGGCAATGCCGCGTTCGGCGCTTTGGTGCATTTCGTGGGTGCGGATTTGCACTTCGAGCGGTTCATTGTCTTCGTACATGACCGCTGTGTGCAGGGATTGGTACATGTTTTCTTTGGGCGCGCCGATGTAATCGTCAAACTCATCGGGGATGGGGCGCCAGTGACTGTGAACGATGCCGAGCGCCGCGTAGCAATCCGCTTTGCTTTCGACCAGGATGCGAATACCGCGCACATCCATGATTTGGTCGAAAGTTTTTACTTTCTTATCCATCTTTTTATAAATGGAATAGATGTGTTTGGGCCTGCCGCTAATTTCTGCTGTGATACCGGCTTCGGCCAGGATTTCTTCTACCCGTTTTTCGATTTTTTCAACCTGCTGGCTGCGCGTCGCGCGCCGTTGGTTTAGCCCCGCTGCGATTTCTTTGTATTTTTGCGGCTCAAGATAGTAGAGTGAAAGGTCTTCGAGTTCCCACTTCATTTCGCCAATGCCGATGCGGTTGGCAATCGGGGCGTAGATGTCGATGGTTTCCTGGGCAATGCGGCGCTGCTTTTCCGGCCTGGTATGAGACAGGGTACGCATGTTGTGCAGGCGGTCGGCCAGTTTGATGACAATCACGCGCACGTCCTTGTTCATCGCCAGCATGGTCTTGCGCAGGGTTTCCTGTCCGAGAAGTTTTTTGCGCTTTGAAATTTGCTCTTCAGTTAACTTGGTTTCGTCTTCTTCCGGGTCTTCGTGTTCGGTGCGTGAGACGCGCGGCATGGCCTTGAGTTTTGTGACCCCATCTACCAGGGCAGCAGTGCTGAGCCCGAACTGTTCCTTAATCTCTTGCAGGCTGGCTTCGGTATCTTCGACGACATCGTGCAAAAGACCGGCGGCAACCGCATCGGCGGGCATTTGCAGGTCGGAGAGAATCGAAGCGACGGCGATGCAGTGATTGATATACGGTTCACCCGAAGCGCGTTTTTGGGGCGCGTGCGCTTCAGCGGCCAGCTCGTAGGCGCGTTTAACGAAATCACGGTCATCATCCGTGTAATATTTTGGCAGGGATGCCATGAGTTGTTCGATGCCGACAGCTTCCTGTTTCATGTTCATCCTATTGTAGTCAATTGGCTTGAAATGTCAAAGTGGTTCTTTAAAAACCCGGAAAGTTGATGTTCATGCGTGCGAAGCACGCATGAACATCAACTTTCCGGCTCTCCTTAGCAGGTGGTATATGCCGTCAAAGTGCGCCAAAAAGGCGTTCAGTCATTTAGTACTGGCCGTAGTTGATTGGTTCGCTCATTAGCGGCGGGACGGCCAGATGCCGGTGCTTTTCGCCGCCGAGTTTTTGCCAGTATTCTTCGCGGTTCGCCACGCCGAAGACCCACTCATCGAGATAGGCCTGGGTCAGGGCTGGGTCGGATGAGATTTTGTCCCATTCGAGGTAGAACTCGTTGTCGCGGTCGTAGTAGCCTTGGGCATAACTGGGGTGGGCGGCATACGGGACGTGGCAGACGGCGCTGACGATAAATCCGGGTATCATCGTACGGTTCGGGTCGGAGCGGATGACGCTTTCCTCGACGATTTCTTCGGCGGTCAGGATGACTTTCCTGGCGGCGAAGGCGACTTCCTTCTGTTCGCCGAGGATGCCCCACAGGTGGGCGTTGCCATTCTCGTCGGCGCGCTGGACGTGGACGATGGCGACATCCGGGTTAAGGGCCGGGACGGTGATGACTTCCCTGCCGGAGTACGGATCGGTGACGCGCTTGATGTTGGGGTTGGCGGCTTCGAGCGAAGTTGCGCCGGTCTGGTTCATGGGCAGGAAGGGTAGTCCGCTGGCCCCGGCTTGCAGGCGGGTAATCATGCCGAAGTGTGAGTATTCCTCCCATTCGAGTTGGCCTTGCTCGATGGCTTTGCGCACGATGCGCAGCGAGCCGACGCCGGGGTTGCCCATGTACGAGAAAATCACTTTTCGGGCGCACCCGGCGGCGACCAGTTGGTCGTAAATCAGGTCGGGGGTAGCACGGGCCAGGGTCAGGTCGCGTTTGCCCTGGCGAATGATTTCGTGTCCGGCGGCGAAGGGAATCAAGTGGGTGAATCCGGCGGCGTACAGGCTGTCGCCATCCTGGACGAATTGGGCGATGGCTTCTTGCAGGGAGAGAAGTTTGCTCATGGGGTGTCCTTGGTTACTTTTTCTTTCTTCTGTCAAATACTTTGCGCAGGCCGGAAAATCGTTCACTGGGAGGCCTTGGCGGCGGGGCGGTGATGCGTTTGAGATACCAGCCAAATGCAAAAGAGAGCATGCCCGCTAAAAAGAGAAATCCACTGGTTTGCAAGTCGTTGCCTGGGCCTCCTGTTGCATTTGTGGAAGTGCACATGGAAGCGCCAAACAATATCATCATGCCAATGCCAACCAGGACAAAAAATGTGCCGGTGCGAAAGAGAAAATCTTTACGGTCGTCTGCGCCCATACGGTCCTCGTCAGAATATCAGGATGCCCCTATTCTAAACGAAAAATCTCATTGGAAATGAACTTCCCCATTCCCCTATCCGCCGCGAAGGGAAATAACCGCAAAATGGCCTATTGTGACAGCGTGTGTGCTGCCACAATAGGCCATTTTGCGGAATTGCTATTTTTTACCGCACACGGTTGCGGATTTGCTCGTGCATGTAGAGCGGGACGTAGTAATGCCCGCCCGCGTTTTTTCCGCTTGAGCCGGAACCTTTCCAGCCGCCGAAGGGCTGGAATCCGGGCCATGCACCGGTGGTGGCGCCTTGTGGGCGGTTGGCGTAGGTGACGCCCGCTTCGATGTTGTCGTAGAACCACGCTACTTCCTCGTCTGAGCCGTAGAATCCGGCGGTCAGGCCGTAGTCCACGTCGTTGGCAATTGTCATGGCTTGGTCGAGACTGTCCACTTTGCCGATGGTGCTGATGGGCAGGAACATTTCATGCTTCCACAGGCGATGGCTGAAGGGAACGTCGATGGCCAGGGTCGGTTCGCAGAAATAGCCCTTGTCGAAAATACCGCCGGTTTTGATTTTGCCGCCGGTCAGGAAAGCGCCGGCCTGCGAGAGTTCTTCATTGAATTCCTGAAACTCGCGCTGGGCAGTGGCGTTGATGACCGGGCCGGTATAGGAGTCGCGCTTGGTCGGGTCGCCGATGACCAGTTTCTCGGTCAGGTCTTTGAGCATGGGCAGCAGGTCATTATAGACCGGGGCTTCGACCAGCACCCGGCTGGCGGCGGAGCATTTTTGTCCCTGCAAGCCGAAGGCCGAACGCACGATGCCGATGGCGGCCCGTTCCAGGTCGGCATGACGCGAGACGATGACCGGATTCTTGCCGCCCAGTTCGAGAATCATCGGGCGCACGAATTTACCATTGGCATAATCGCGGAACATCTTCATGCCGACATCATAAGAGCCGGTGAAGGTGACGCCGTCTACTTCCTTGTTCTCGACCAGGGCCTGGCCGAGACTGCGTCCGGGGCCGGTCACGAAGTTGAGCACACCGTCGGGCAGGCCGGCGTCGCGGAAGCAGTCGGCCAGCAGGCGCACAATCCATGGGGTGTCGGTGGCGGGTTTGAGCACAACGGTATTGCCGGCCACCAGGGCCGCGCCGACCGGGCCTCCGCTCAGGGCAAAGGGGAAGTTGAAGGGGCTGACCACCAGCCAGACGCCGTAGGGGCGCAGGACGGACAGGTTGGTGGATTGGTAATCGGTCAGTGGGTCGTTCCCCATTGGCACGATGTAGCCGTCGTTCTTTTCCATTTGGTCGCAGGAGTAGGCAATCAGGTCGGCTGTTTCCTGTACGTCGCCGAGGGCTTCCAGGCGGTTTTTGCCGACTTCAAGGCTCATGACCGCGCCAAGTTCAAAAATTCGTTCTTCAATTAATTTGGCGGCTTTACGGAGCAGTTCGACGCGCTTTTGCCAGGGCATCCGGCTCCATAGTGGGAAGGCTGCCCGAGCGGCCTGCATGGCAGCCTGGGCGTGGGTCTCGTTCCCTTTTTGGACGATAGCCAGGGTCCAGTCGGTGTTGATGGGGGAGCGGTCTTCCAGTTTTTCATCGGCGTAAACGTCTTTGCCGCCAATCAGCATGGCGTATTCCGCGCCGAGTTTGGCTTTAATATTTTGCAACGCCTCATCGTATTGGGTATGCAGTTCTTCCGGGGGGTTGAACATGGTGGCGTAGGTCAGTTTGAAATCGGTCATACAAAGGCCTCCTGTAAGGTGGAAAAGTTTTAAGTGGACAAAACTTGTCCTTTATTTTTCATAGTATAGTCGAATCAGTCAGCAGAGTCAAAAAAAGCGCAAGTTATCGCCTTGCGCTTTTTTTAGAATTATTGGCAGTTTTTAGCCGGGATTCATGCCGGTGTATAGGGCCAGGGTATTGCCAGCCGGGTCTTTGAAAACGCCAAACCAGCCGACGGTTGGAATTTCGGTTTTGGGACTGACGATGGTCCCACCCTGTTCTTCGATTCGTTTCAGGTCTGCGTCTATATCCTGGCTGTCAATGTAGAGCAGGATGTCGCCAGGTTTTACTTCCTCGCCGATGGGGGTGAAGCCGCCAGCCGGACCTTCGGCGGGTTCCCACATGGTGTAGTTCATTGCCTCGTCGTGGGTAATTTTCCAGCCAAAGAGAGTTTCATAGAATTTTGCGGATTCCTGGCTGTTTTGGGCGGGGAGTTCGATATGGACGATATTTTGCTTGGACATGTTATTCTCCTTTTGTTTGATTTTGCGGGAAAGGTTAGGTTTATTGCGCGACTGCTATATTATAGAACATATTTTCTATAATATCAACCCACATATTGCAGCAATTTTAAATCTGAATTTCGCGTAAATCGCCCCGCTCCTTGAAGCGTGCCCACAGGATGATATCGCGAGGGGTGGGGATGATTCCTCTTCCTTTGGGCATTCCCGTGATAGGTCCCCGCATTTTGGGGTGTGAGCGCGCATATACACGCTCACACCCCAAAATGCGGCCTTCTTTACGGCAAATATCAGAGAACCTTATTTTCAGATTTGGAATTACTGGCTTAAGGTTTATAATTCGGCAGGTTTTGATACTTTTTTTCACAAGGAGCATGTATGACCCTTGAAATGTGGATTGCCATAGGAATTCTGGCGTTCGCTATTATTTTCTTTGTGACCGAATGGCTGCGACTGGATGTCGTGGCCTTAATCGTTGTCATCGCCTTGATGGTCTCGGGGCTGCTGACCCCGGCGGAGGCGATTTCCGGGTTCTCAAATACGCTCGTGCTGACGATTGCGGCCCTTTTTGTAATTGGCGGGGCCATCCTGCAAACCGGATTGGCGGGCATTATTGGCAACCAGATTTTGAAGATTGCCGGAACCAACCCCACCCGCCTGCTGGTTGTGGTCATGGTGGCGGTGGCCTTCATGTCTGCATTTATGAGCAGCACCGGCACAGTTGCGGTATTGCTTCCGGCAGTGGTCAGCCTGGCGGCCAGTTTGCGGATAAGCCCCTCGAAGTTGCTCATCCCGCTGGCGTATGCCTCCCTGTTGGGCGGGGCGCTGACCTTGATTGGCACGCCGCCCAACCTGGTTGTCAGCGATATTTTGCGCGATAACGGCTACCGGCCATTCCAGTTTTTCGACTTCACCATTCTTGGCGGAATTTTGCTGGCGTCGGGGGTGGCCTTCATGGCCCTTTTTGGCAAGCGTTTGCTGCCTGACCGTGCGCCGGTGCGCGAGTTGACGAAGTTGGAAACTCCCAAGGAAATCGTCAGCCGCTATGCCCTGCCCGAAAACCTGTTTCGGCTGAGGGTGCGCTCCAATTCAGCCCTGATTGGCAAGACCGTTGCCGAGGGCGAGTTTGGTAAAAATTTCAACGTCAACATTCTTGAACTGCGCCGCAAGCCACCCGAACGCACGATGATGCACGTGGGGGATGCCCGCCTGGTCTGGCATGAAGAGAAAGACCAGCGCACCAAACCCAGTGTGGATACGGTTTTCGAGTCCGGTGATTTGCTGATTGTGCAGGGGCATCCTGATGATGTGGCCCTGTTATCGGCTTCATGGAATCTGGGTGTGCAACCGGCCCAGGCCGAGGATGACCAGGCGCTTATCAACCAGGAGGTTGGCCTGGCGGAAGTTCTTCTGCCGCCCGATTCTTCGCTGGTTGGCAGAAACCTGGTGGATTTGCAGTTCGGTGTGCGTTATCGCTTGAGTGTGCTGGGCATCCTCCGCCCTGGCACGGAAGAATCTCTCAATCTCAAGACAACCCCGCTGCGTTTTGGCGATACGCTGTTGGTGCAGGGTTCATGGGAGAATATCCTTGTGCTGCGTAAAAACCAGCGCGATTTTGTCGTGATGGGGCAGCCAGAATCGATGCTCACCCCCGCAGCGCATCGCAAGGCTCCTGTTGCGGGAGTAATTCTGGTCGGTATGTTAATTGTCATGATTGGCGATTTTATGCCGCTGACCACGACCGCCATGTTGGCCGGTTTGTTGATGATTCTGACCGGCTGCCTGAGAATTGACGAGGCTTACGAGTATATCGATTGGAAGAGTATCGTCCTGATTGCGGGCATGTTGCCGATGAGCATTGCCCTTGAGAAGGTCGGGCTGGTCAGTATTGTGGCCGAGGGGATGATTAATACCCTGGGCGCATATGGCCCCATGTGGATGTTGGCGGGCCTTTTCCTGGGGACGGCAGTGTTCACGCAGTTGCTTTCGAACACAGCTACAACCGTGCTGCTCGCGCCGCTGGCTTTTGCAACCGCGATTGGCATGGGGGTTCAGCCCCATGCATTCCTGATGGCGGTGGCGATAGCGGCCTCGATGGCGTTTGCTTCGCCGGTGGCCTCGCCGGTCAATACCCTGGTGATGGGCGCAGGCAATTACCGTTTTAGCGATTACGCCAAAGTCGGTATCCCGATGCTGGTGATTGCAGCGATTGTAGTCCTGGTGGTGCTGCCGTTTTTGTGGCCGTTCTAAATTTCAAGCGCCAAAAATCTGGTTCTTGCCCCGCATTTTGGGTTATGGGCGCGCGTGCTCATAACCCAAAATGCGGCCTTCTTTACGGCAAATATCAGAGAACCAGAATCGTAGAAAGCATTCGGCCTGTCTGGGCAGGGTATAATTGGGTAAATTAACTCCAGATTTAGGGCGCAGCGGATGCTAGGACAAATTATTCAGAAACGATATCGGATTGAGGCAGAACTTGGCAAGGGCGGAATGGGGATGGTCTATCGCGCCCATGACACCACGCTGGGGCGCGAAGTCGCGCTCAAGGTCGTTTCGGAAGGAAAATTTGGAACACAAGGACAGGCGCGTTTGTTGGCCGAAGCACAGGCCGCGGCGCGCCTTAATCATGTCAATATCGTCACCGTCTATGACGTTGGGGATACGGACGGTCAGCCTTTTATCGTCATGGAATTGGTGGCCGGGGAATCCCTGCGTGAAGCCGGAACCGACCTGACCCAATCCCTGGTCTATTGCAGCCAGGTCTGCAACGCGCTCGAAGCGGCCCACCAGCAGGGCATCATTCATCGCGACTTGAAGCCCGAAAATGTGCTTGTGACCGAATCGGGCGTGGTCAAATTGATGGATTTTGGCCTGGCCCATCACGCCGACGGCCCGCACCTGACTGGCGAAGCCGACATTGTTGGCACCGTCAACTACCTCGCGCCCGAATTGCTGATGGGCGGCCAGCCGAGCGTACAATCTGACCTGTATGCCCTGGGGGTCATGCTCTACCAGTTTGCCAGCGGACGCCCGCCCTTCGAAGGCGGCGACCTGATTCAGATACTCACCCAACACCTGCACGCCAGTGTCATCCCGCCCAGTACGCACAACCCGCAAATTCCCGCCTCGCTCGAAACCCTGATTTTGCGCCTGCTCGAAAAACAGCCCAAAGACCGGCCCGCATCGGCGGCGGAAGTCGGCCTGTCCCTGCGCGCACTGACCGAGGAAACGGTCGATTCGGGGCTGTATCGCCTGCCGGATGACCCCTCCCTGTTGCTTAACCGCGTGGTGCGCGGACGCCTCGTGACCCGCGAGCGCGAAATGGCCGAAATCGGCGCTCACTGGCAGCGTGCGGCGTCCGGGCAAAGCGGCCTGCTCCTGCTTTCCGGCGAACCCGGCATCGGTAAAACCCGCCTGGTGACCGAACTGATGACCCGCGTCGAACTCGAGCGCGGATTTGCCTTCCTGGGCGCGTGTTACGCGGAGGGCAACGCCCCCTACGGGCCTTTTGCCCAAATCATCCCAGAACTATTGGGGCATTTGCCCGCCCCGCTGGTGGATGACGCCCTGAATGCGATTGTGCGCGCTGAACTGGTGCAACTGGTTCCCGCGCTGGCCTCCCGTTTCCCGGCGACCACGCCCAACCCGCAAATTGACCCGCAAGCCGGACAGTTGCGCGCCTTCGACAGCGTCACCCAACTGCTCAACCTGGCCGCCTCCCAAAAGCCGCTCCTGCTGGTGCTCGACGATGTTCACTGGGCTGATGGCGGCAGCCTGGCGCTTGTCCGCCACCTTTTGCGCCGCCGCTCGCTGCGCCTGCTCATCGTGCTGACCTACCGCGACACCGACCTGTCCGAAAGGCGCGCCCTGAACGAAATCCTGGCAGAGTTGGAGCGTGACGCCTCCACCCTGCGCGTAAAACTGGCCCGGCTGAACCGCGAACAAACCGGCGAGTTGCTGGCCTCCATGTTTGCCGAAGAAACCTCGCCCGATTTCTTGGATGCCATCTATCGCGAGACCGAGGGTAATCCCTTTTTCATTGACGAAGTCTGCAAAGCCCTGATTGATTCCGGTCAACTAACCCGCTCGGCGGGCCGCTGGCAGCGCCCGGCGGCGGACGAAATGCGCGTTCCCCAGAACGTGCGCACGGCGATTGAGTCGCGCCTGGGACGAATGCCGGAAAATGTCCAGGATGTTTTGCGAAAGGCGAGCATCTTCGGGCGCGAGTTTGACTTTGAATCCCTGCGCTCGCTGACCGAACTTTCAGAAGACGAATTGATTGACGCCCTGGAATATGCCGAGCGAGTCCAGTTTATTCACGAGGTTAAAGACCGACGCGGCAACGCGCCTGTCCGCGATGTGCGCTTTTCCTTCAGCCATGCCCTGATTCCTGCCAGTCTGCAGGATGGAATCAGCACCCTGCGCCGCCAGCGCATGCACCGCAAAGCGCTCACCGCGCTCGCCAGTGTCCAGCCTGAGGCCTATGACCGGCTGGCCTACCATGCCGCCCAGGGCGGGGACGAAGAAGCCGCCAGGGAATATTTCTTCCTGGCGGGCAAACATGCCCTGGCGCAATTTGCCATGCACGACGCCATCCCGAACTTGCAGCAGGCCGCCGAGCTGGAGACCCAACCCCTGCGCCGCGCCGAAATTTGGGCTGGCCTGGGTGAAGCTGAATTTCGCAGCGGCAAAAGCAGCCGGGGAATTTCCCATCTGGAGAAAGCCGTCTCGGCCTATCTTCAATTGGAGCAATATGACGAAGCCGCCCATGTCCTGTCCCTGCAAATTCACGCGATTTGGTTCAGCCAGTCGGCCAACCTGGCTGTCGAAACCGGCCAGGGTTGGTTGGAGCGGGTCGCCTCCTGGCCGGATAGCCCCGGAGTGGGGCAGTTATGCCACGAAATTGGACGCGTCCTGATTTTGGCCGGGCTGGAGGCGGACGCCCGTCCGCTGGTCGAGCGCGCCGGGCGGATTGCGCGCGCATCGAGCCTGCTTAACCTGGAACTGCACATCGCCGCGACGGCCTTCCTGTTTCGGGAGTGGAACCCGGACAACATCCCCCAAATCGAGGCCGTGATTGCCCGCGCCGAGGCGCAAGACCTGTCCAGCGATGGGCTGGCGCGCGCGTTCAACAACGTTGCGATTGGTTATTACCGCCTGGCGCGTTTTGCGGATGCGCTGACCACCCAGCAAAAAATGCTTGCGCTTGCCCGAAAAATGGGAACCCGCGAACAGGAATTGTGGGCGATGGCGACGGTGGGGCGATTCCTGTGCTACCTTGGGCGTCTCGACGAAGCCGGGCAGGTTTTCGCCAAAATGCGCACCATTCTTGACGAAGTGGAGATGCCCGTGCTGGAAGCCATGTACCGGGGCTTTGAGCCGCTTTATCGTTTGATGCGGGCAGACCCGTTGACCACTCTGGATATTTTCTCATCCAGTTACCAGCGCAGCCTTCAGAGCGGCAATCAGCAGGAAATTGAGATTTCGGGCGGGCAGTATGCCGAGGCTTTATTACTGATTGGTCAACCGGAACTGGCCATTGAGCCGCTTTCGGCGGGGATAGAAGTCGCCATCCAGCGCGAAGACGATGGACATCTCGCCTGGCTCTCTGCCCTGAAAGCCTGGGCTTTGTTCGAGGCTTGCGAGCGTATTCCGGGCTGGAAACGCGAACTGGACAAACTGCAAGCCAGCCTGCCCCGCCTGGACGAACAACCCCCGAACTCGCTGGCTGGCTTGTATCTCCCGTTTTTCCTGGCTTGGGAATCTGCTCTTGTGGACGACGTTCAGCAAGCTGTGATGTATTTTCTTCAGTACGCCGAGGCCGAGGCGCAGGCCGACAGGCCCTGGTTCCGCGCCCGCGCCCTGACCCTGGCCGCCCGCTTCGCCAAAGCCGACGACCCCGCCCTGGCGCAATCCCTGTATCAGCAGGCCCTGGCCCTTTACGAACAAATTGGGGCCACCTGGTACATCGGCGAGACCAAGTCCGCCCTAACCTGAGTGAGAAAGGTATCTTGCGATGCAGTCATTAACGCTCCATATTGCCGAGGTCGGTTTACGGGTTAAGGATTTAGCCGCGATGGCCGCCTTCTATCAAGAAGTCCTGGGGCTGGAAGTTGTCCTGTCCAACCCGGAGCATGTCTTCTTGAAGGTTGGCGAACTGCCTTCGCCGCTTGGCGCTGTCGGACATCCACAAATGCTGGTTCTCTTTGACCGTGGTGTCGCTCTGGACCAAACAGTCACCACGCTGGACCATTTGGCCTTTGAAGTGCCCGGCGACCTGTATCCGGCTGTGCGCGAACGGTTGACGGCCCAGGGCAGGATTATTCGCGAACGCTCCTGGCCGGACAGCCTGGCCTGGCGGGCGCGCTCGCTTTTTATTCGTGACCCGGAAGGGAATGTGATTGAGTTGATTGCCCACGACCCAACGGCCGCGCCGGCCTCGGACGGTCAACCCGGTTTTTGAAACAATATGGAGGTTCTCTACGAAAGTTGGAAGAATTTCCGCTTTTTGGCGTGTATAG
>JAWOIR010000064.1:0-7998 GCA_046484545.1 Anaerolineales bacterium | reverse complement strand
TGCTTATGTTCAGGAATCTTGGTATTCGTGATACTGCGCTTTTGGGTTTGCCGGTCACGATTGTGGCTGCCAGCCTGATGAATGGGCGTAAGGGTGCGCTTGTTTTTGGATTAGCCAGCCTGCTGATAGTAAATGGCCTCTGGTTTTTTGAATCTAGTGGATGGATTCGCACCGCTTTTAGTGACCAGAATGCTTCGATGGACTATGCTGTTGTCAACCTGGTGATTATCCTGATCACCTCCATGCAATGGGCAACCATTAGTCGTTTGCATGAGAGAACACGTCGCGCTCATCAGGAACTGGAAGAGCGCAAATCTGCCGAAGGAAAATTGCTCCAGACTTCGCGCCAGATTGGCATGCTCAATGAAATTGTTCGGGTGGTTTCAGAGACAACTGACCTTGATTCTGTACTTGAGATTATTCGTCAGCATCTCGAAAAGGTGATTGAGTTTGACTTTTACGCAATCCGTGTATTCAATGTGGAGGAGCGTACGGTCACTTTCCTGGCTGTTTACGAAAATGGACGCTACTGGGACGAACCGGATGCCCCCTTGAAGCCCGGCACACATGCTTATCAGGTGTTTGAAACTGGCAAGTCTATTTTGCATTTGCTCACCGAGACAGAACTCGAAGAATATAAACGCAATTCTTACCAGAGGGCTGGTGATTATACCAAAATGACCACTTCGATTATTTTTGCCCCGCTCAAAAAGCAGGGCAAAACGATTGGCGCACTCTCGGTGCAGCGTTATGATTTGAACGCATATACTGAGGAACATTTGAAGTTGGTCGAGTCTGTTGCGATTCAGGTTGGGGTTGCAATCGAGAATGCGCGTCTGTTTACTGACCTGCAAAAGCAACTGGCTGAGCGCGAAACCGCCCAACAAATTCTGCGCCGCACTTCCGACCGTCTGGCTACCCTGCTGGAAATTAGCCGCGCCGTTGCCAGCAAACGAGACCTTAGCAGTCTGTTGCAAACGGTCTATGAAGAATCCATACGCATTCTGCCGCTCGATTTTTTCTTTATCGCCTTGTATGACTCTCAGGAAAACCAACTTTCATTTCCCATCATGTATGATGATGGGAAAAAAATCACCGAGCCGCCGACATCTTTATCCGATAAGTCATTTTCGGGCAAAGTGATTCTTTCTGGTGAGCCGTTAATTCTCAACCAATGGGACTATGACGATGCAGACCCCCATACAATTGTTGGCGATACATCCAGGGTTACGGTTTCACTGATATTTGCGCCGCTTCAAGCAACCGACAGGGTGTTGGGGGTAATTTCGGCTCAGAGTTACACGCTTGATGTTTTTGACGAAGAAGATTTATCTTTACTAACCGGGATTGCGCGCCAGGTTGCCACTGCCATCGAAAATGCGCGTCTGTTTGCTGACCTGCAAAAAGAACTCACAGAGCGCCAGCAGGCCGAAGCACTGACCACCCAGGTTAACTTTGAATTGCAGCGTCGTATAAAGGATTTATACATACTCAACGCCGTCTCTCACGCTGGTGCATTTGCCAGAAGGGAGCGCGAACTGCTGGATGCGATTCTTGAAACCCTTTACGGTTCATTAAATCTTGATATTGTCGGCGTTGCGTTCTGGGATGAAGAGACCCAAGTCTTGCGGACACATCCACATGCAAATCGTGGCATTCCTCCTCATATAGACCAGTCTATGATGAAAGCGGAACTCAATGAAGGTGTGGTTGGGCTGGTCGCAGCGACTCGCAAGCCCTATCGCATCAACGATATCAAGGACCCCGTTTACCAATCCCTCGACCCTGAAATTCGTTCTGAACTGTGTGTCCCTATTCTGCTTGGCGAAAAACTGATTGGTGTCCTAAACATGGAAAGTAAACGCCCGGACGCGTTCAGCGATGCCGACGAGCATCTTTTGCTGACCATTTCCGGCCAGCTTGCGTCGGCCCTCGAGCGGTTGCGTGCCGAACAACGATTGCGCACGCTCAACGTGGAACTTGAACAGCGCGTTCGTGAACGCACTGCTGAATTGCAAAAAGCCAACCAGGAACTCGAAGCCTTTTCTTATTCTGTTTCGCATGACCTGCGCGCGCCCTTGCGCGCCATTAATGGTTTTGCCAGAATTCTACAGCAAGATTTTGCTGGTGAATTATCACCGGCGGCGGATGACTATGTCGAGAAAATTCATGATTCAGGCAGCAGGATGGCACAGTTGATTGATGGTTTGCTTGACCTTTCTCGAATTGGCCGCAAACCGCTTATCAAGCAGGATGTTAACCCTGGAGAATTTGTCCGTCAGGCTATCGACTCGCTTGCTCCTGAAGCGGCCTTCCGCCAAATCGAATGGATTTTGCGCGATATGCCCTCCATCCATGCCGACCCCGTCCTTTTCCAGCAGGTGTACGAAAACCTGATAGGCAATGCGGTCAAATATACCGGCAAGTGTGATGTCGCACAAATCGAGGCTGGCAGTCTGGAACAAGATGGAAAAACCATCTTCTTTGTGCGCGATAACGGCGACGGCTTCGACATGCGGTATGTTGGCAGGCTGTTTGGAGTCTTCCAACGCCTGCATCACGATGACGAATTCGAAGGCACCGGAATTGGCCTTGCGATTGTCCGCAGAATCATCGAGCAACACGGTGGCCGCATCTGGGCCGAAGCTCGGCCAGGCCAGGGAGCCACGTTTTACTTTACGCTCGACCCCGATTCCAGTGCCCCGTCCGCCCCTGAATGATAATTATGCGTACCATCCTGCACCTCGACCTGGACGCCTTCTTCTGCGCTGTTGAAGAACTGAACAATCCGGACTTGCGCGGCAAAGCCTTTGCGGTGGGTGGCCGCCCCGAGGAGCGCGGCGTGGTCTCGTCCTGCTCGTATGCTGCCCGCGCGTTTGGCGTTCATTCGGCCATGCCGATGAGCCAGGCCCTGCGCCTGTGCCCTGACCTGATAATCGTTCGTCAGGGGCGCGGCAGGTATGCTGAAAAATCGCGCCAGGTGATGGAACGCCTGCATCATCTCTCCCCGCTGGTCGAAAAAATCTCCATTGACGAAGCCTTTGTCGACATTAGCGACATTCGCGAGCCGCCCCGCGAAATTGCCCTCAATTTGCAATCCCGGATTTGGGATGAACTGCGCTTACCCTGCTCCATTGGAGTCGCGTCTAATAAACTGGTTGCCAAAATTGCGACCGAAGTCGGCAAAAAGGCGGCGCGCGGAGCGGACTACCCGCGCGCTGTTACCGTTGTAGAAGCCGGGCGTGAAGCTGAATTTTTGGCCCCGTTATCCTCGTCCATGCTATGGGGTGTAGGCAAAAAGACTGAGGCGCGTCTGCACAGCCTTGGGGTGCATACCATCGGCGATATTGCCCGTTATCCTGAAAGCGAGCTGACCGCCCGTTTCGGCCAGCCTGGCCGTGACCTTTCACGCCACGCACACGGCATCGACGAGCGGCCAGTCACCCCCGAACATACGGTCAAATCCATCAGCCAGGAAACCACTTTTGCTCGCGATGTCAGCGACGACAAAGTGCTTGAAGCCACCCTGAAAAGCCTGTCGGAAGAAGTTGCCCGTAGCCTGCGCCGCGAAAGACTGGCCGGGAAGACCGTCAAACTAAAACTGCGCTGGCCCGATTTCAACACCCTGACCCGCCAGATAACCCTGCCCGCGCCCAGCGACCAACCTCTCGAAATCTGCGAAGCCGCGCTCACACTCCTGCGCCAGGTGCGCGTTTCGGGCAAGCCGGTCCGTCTGATTGGGGTCGGTGTCAGTGGATTGGGGCAGTCGATTCACCAGATGGAGTTGTGGGGACAGGCCAGTGAGAAACAGCGTAAACTGCAATCTGCGTTGGATACCTTGCAGGAGAAATACGGCCAAAAGGTTATCAAGCGTGGCGGCACAGAGGGCGACTCATGACGCGCTGACTTCCAGGCCTTCGATTTCCATCCAGGCCGGGGGATTGGCCAGTACGCCCATGCCGAGTGAGCCGTTTGGACGCCAGGCGGCGTACTGATTGTCTATCCAGATGACCAGGCCGAGCGGCCCTTTTGGGCTGATTTGCGTTTCAAAGATTTTTTCGCCATCCATGACATATTCCACGCAATTTGTGTCCCACTTTAGCCTGTACTCGTGCCATTCGGTTACATCCACACTCAGGCGTTGGGCGTCTTCGCGGATGAGTCTTCCTGCTATATTTGCGCGTAGCCACCTTGAGAGCGGGCGCGACAGCAGGAGAGGGCTGCCTAAAATTCCCGGTGCGAGCAGCGGGGACGGGATGCGCGGCGACGAGAAAGTCTGCGCCAGGAAGCCGCTGGCGGGCATTTTCTGGGCTTCAACATCTCCAGACGTTGGAGGTTTTCTCCAAAATCTGGAGATGTTGGAGTCCGTGAAGGACAGGTGGTTTTCCGCCGAGGCGTGGAAGAACCAGCAGGCGTTCGGTAAAACCGGCAGACGCCGGGCCATGCCTTGCAGGCCGAGCGAGACGGTAAACGGGTCGTTCCAAAAGCCGAATCCCCAGGTTCCGGGTAGGTTCGGTTCGCTGACACGGCAGCGCAGGCTGAGGGTAGTCCGCTCCCGCCAAACGAAACGGGAGCGGGCCAGGGCGGCGTAGTCGTCCAGTTGGGCCAGACGATAGGCTGAAGGACCTCCATTCCCAATCTCCAGCCGCCAGTGTGAGTCCGTTTTTTCGACTTTTCCGTCGGAAGTCGCGCGCGCTTTAAGCATACTCGGATTATAATAGCGTCAGCAGAAAGGAGCGAAAAATGCCTGAGCATACCACCGAAGACCGAAACGGCCACCTGCGCACTGAAGTTAAGTTGGAGAAGGCTGAAGTTGTGGCATTATGCCGCTGTTTTGCTTCCGGGAATTTCCCGTTTTGCGATTCGACACATAAGACACTGGATTCGACTGTGGGACCGGTGATTGTGCATGCCCCCAAAGAGCCGGTTGACCGCAAAAAGGAATGTTTTGCGCGTCACGATTTTGATTAAGCCTGCCGCCGGTTGACCAGCACAACCCCAAAGATGATGATTCCGCCGCCGATGAGCGATGTGGCGGTGATGATTTCGTTAATCCAGATGGCGGCAACAATGACTGTGACCAGCGGTTCGATGTAGATGAACGCGCTCAAGCGGGAAGCCGGGATTTCGCGCAGGGCATCGAACCAGGCGATGTAAGCCAGGCCTGAGCCGAAAATACCCAGAACCAGGATGTTTCCCCAGCCTCGTGAAGAGAGTTGGGGAATTTCGCTTAAGCCGGGGCCAAAGGCGAAGAGCCAGACGCTGACGAACAACCAGCCAAAGAACATGACGTAAAACATCAGCCGGGCCGCCGGTTGGGAGGCCAGTCCGCGCCGCGAGAGCACCGAGAAAACCGCCCAGTTGACCGCGCTGATGAGAATCAGGAAATCCCCAATGCTGCCGAAGTTCCCGCTCCTGAGTGCAGACAGGTCGCCTTTGCTGACGATGAGCAGCACGCCGAAGGTCGCCAGGGCGATGCCCAGAACGGCAATTTTGCCCAGTCTTTCGCGCAAGACCAGCCAGGCCAGGATGGCGGTAAAAATCGGGATGGTGGCGACAATCCAGGCGGTGGTGGTGGCTGCGGCGGTAATCAGCCCAGTGGCTTGCAGCCACTGGTGAAAGGTGATGCCGATGAATCCGAGCAGGGCCAGGTAGGCCAGGTCGCTTTTTACGGGCAGGGCGAATTGCTTGCGCCAGGCGACGGTTGCCCCCAGGATGAGAAAGCCCATCCCAAAGCGCATCCACACGATGGTAACGGGCGAGATTTCGCTGACGACATCTTTGGTGGCGACAAAGTTCGCGCCCCAGACGACGACGGCGAACAGGGCTTCAAGGTAGAGGATGGCTTTTGACGAGGGCATATTGGCTCCGGTGGCGGTGCTACTGTCATTGCGCGGTTTTTCCAGGCGGTTTCTTGTTGAATATGTAGCGCAGCCTTTGCACAGCACTTCGCAGGCGGCGACTCGCAGGCTGAAGCCTGCTGTACAAGGCGCATATGGTATGACCACCCCAAAATGCGGACTTCTTCATGGCAAATATCAGAGGGCCAGCGATGATTGGCAGGAATTTTATCCCAAAACAGGTATAATTGCCTTTTGGAGGAACAACACAGATATTATGGAAATTACTTGGTACGGACACTCTTGTTTTCGCATGATTGAGCGCGGCATGGCCGCCATTGTCACCGACCCTTTTGACAACACGGTGGTTGGTTTTGAGTCGCTGAAACTGCGCGCTGATATCGTAACCGTCAGTCATGATGCACCGGGCCACAATTTTGTCAATGCAGTTAAAGGCACGAGCCATGAAATTGACAATCCCGGCGAGTATGAAATTGGCGGCGTTTTTATTACCGGTGTGCAGACGGATGCCAACGGCAAAAAGGTGGCAGACAAGCCGCGCAATACCCTGTATGTTTTTGATTTCGACGGTATCACCATTGCCCATCTTGGCGACCTACGTCAGGTGCCGACCCAGGCCGAAGTTGAGGCCCTGGGGACGGTCAACGTCGTTCTCGTGCCGGTCGGCGGTGGGAACGGGCTGAATGCGGCCAAAGCCGCCGAAGTCATCAGCCTAATTGAGCCGGACATTGTCATTCCGATGCACTATGGACACGAGAAAAGCAATCCCGCTTTGGAACTTGACCCGCTCTCGAAATTCCTCAAGGAGATGGGCTTGCCGGATGCTGAAGCCGTCCCTTCGCTAAAAGTGACTCGCTCCAGCCTTCCACAGGAGACAAAGGTGGCTGTGCTTGAAGCCGTCGGCACTTAGCGCGGCAGTTGGAGAAAAATTATGTCTGTTAAAGTATTGATGACCTGGGATATCGCCCAGGAACGGGAAAGCGAGTATTTCGAGTTTGTCATTGGCCAGTTTATTCCTGGCATCCAGCGCATGGGACTGGAACCCATCGAAGCCTGGGCGACCATCTACGGCGAATATCCGCAAATCCAGGTTGCCATGCTGGCGCCCGACCTGCCCAACGCCCAGCGCGCGCTCAACTCGGTCGAGTGGACCGCCCTGCGCGACCAGTTGTTCGATTATGTTAAAAATTACTCGTACAAACTCATCCAGGCCAAGGGTGGGTTTCAATTTTAGTGCCAGAATTCTCCACCCGCATCCTCAACTGGTATCAAAGACATGCCCGCGTCCTTCCCTGGCGGCATCCACCCGGGAAACGCGGGCATCCTGATTCCTACGCCGTCTGGGTCTCCGAAATAATGCTCCAGCAGACCCGTGTTGAGACGGTCATCCCCTACTTCGAGCGCTGGATGCGTCAGTTTCCGACTCTCCGCGCCCTGGCCGAGGCTTCGGAGCAGGCTGTTCTCTCCGCCTGGGAGGGGTTGGGCTATTACAGCCGTGCCCGCAACCTGCACAAAGCCGCCCAACAGGTCGTCAGCCAGCACAATGGCGAACTTCCGCGCGACATTGCCGAACTGCGAAAACTTTCCGGCATCGGGCGCTACACTGCTGCCGCGATTGCCTCCATCGCCTTCGGGCAGGATGTCGCCACCCTGGACGGCAACCTGAAACGGGTCTTCTCGCGCGTCTTCGATGTTGACCAGCCCGCCGACAGCCTCGCCGGGGAGAAAACGCTCTGGTCGTTGGCCGAAGCCAACCTGCCGTCGGGCCGCGCCGGGGATTACAACCAGTCCCTGATGGACCTGGGCGCCACCGTCTGCCTGCCCAAAAATCCGCTTTGCTTGCTTTGCCCGCTGGCCGAGCTGTGCCAGGCGCGCGCCTTGGGCGTGCAGGAGCAGCGGCCAGTGCTGAAACCCAAGCCTGTCGTGCCGCGCCTTTGGTTTTGTGCGGCACGACGGGTTTTGGCTTCAGCACCGGACGCTCTTCCTGCACCCCCAGGGCGCGCGCCTGGCACAGTTCGGCCAGCGGACAAAGCAAGCAAAGCGGATTTTTGGGCAGGCAGACGGTGGCGCCCAAGTCCATCAGGGACTGGTTGTAATCCCCGGCGCGGCCCGACGGCAGGTTGGCTTCGGCCAACGA
>JAWOIR010000276.1:0-13416 GCA_046484545.1 Anaerolineales bacterium | reverse complement strand
GGCCGCCGCGAACGCATCGCAAACGACCAGCCCTTCATCGAGTATGACTGGGCAAGTCTGGCGAAATACCTGTAATTTTTCTCACAAGTACACTATAATCCCCCGCCGTGAAACTCGTCAGACGCTTTTTCCTCAACCCGGCCGTACCGGCAGAATACCGCGCCAACTTCGTCCATTTTTACCTGGATATTGGCTGGTATGCCCTGCTGGCTGGCTCCTCGCTCAACTTCCAGAACGTGTACGCTGCGCGCCTGGGAGCGAGCAGCTTTCAGATTGGCCTGCTGGGCGCCATCCCGGCCCTGGTCAGCCTGCTGCTGGCTATTCCCGCCGGAATCTGGCTGGCCAAACATCCCGTCCACCGCGCCGTTTTCTGGACCTCGGTCGTCTACCGCATCGGATTCCTGCTGTGGGCCTTTTTACCCTTGTTTTTCGACTCGCAAGGCCAAATCTGGGGGCTGACCGGCATCATCCTCTTCCAGGCCATCCCGCTGACCGCCCTGAGCGTCGGGTTCAACGCCTTGTTCGCCAGCGCCGTCCCACAAGAATGGCGCGCCAGCGTAGCCGCCAAGCGCAACATCGTGCTTTCGGTCGTCTTTATGGGTGCTTCGCTCGGCACAGGCTGGCTGCTCGAACAACTGACCTTCCCGTTCAACTATCAGGTCATCTTTTTTATCGGATTTTTGGGCGCGGCGATGAGCAGTGTCCACCTCTACTTCATTCGACCGCTGCCCGAACCCGAATTCAGCACGGAACAAGCCCAGCCCGAGCCTGGGCCGCCGTCAAACAAAGCGCCACTACGCCCAAGCCTGAAAACCAGCCTGCGCCTCGACATCTGGAAGACTCCCTTTCGAAAAATCCTGCTGGTGCTGCTCTTTTTCCACCTGTCGCAATTTCTCGCCATCCCACTCTTCCCGCTTTACTTCGTCAACGAGTTAAACCTGACCGACGAACATATCGGAATCGGCACGGCCATTTTTTACCTGCTGGTGCTGCTCGGCTCGACCCAACTCAGCCGCATGGTGCGCCGCACCAGTCACAAGTTCGTCACCGGTTGGGGCGTGATTGGCATGAGCCTGTATCCGCTTTTCCTTGCCTTCTCCACCCAGGTCTGGGAATTTTACGCCATCTCGATTCTGGGCGGCCTGGTCTGGGCGATGGTTGGCGGGGCGCAACTCAACTACCTGCTCGAAGCCTGCCCGCCCAAAGACCGTCCCACCTACCTGGCCTGGTACACCATCGTCGTCAACGCCTGCGTGCTGGTCGGCTCGCTGCTTGGTCCGCTCTTTGCCACCCTGATGGGAATCTCGCTGGCCCTGGTCTTTGCCGCCATTCTGCGCGCATTCTCCGGCGCAGCCATCCTTAAATGGGGATAATTCTGGTATCATCAAAGCATGAGCATTAAAATCGTCGCCACCAATCGCAAAGCCAGCTTTGAATACTTTCTGCTGGAACACTTCGAAGCCGGACTTGCGCTGCAAGGCTCAGAAATCAAATCCATCCGCGCCGGGCAAATCAGCCTGGCCGAAGCCTATATCGAAGTCAATGAGCGTGAAGCCTGGCTGGTCGAATGTCACATCGCGCCTTACGCGCAGGCCAACCGTTTCAATCACGACCCCAAACGACGACGCAGGCTGCTACTTCACAAACGCGAAATCCGCCAACTGTGGGACGAAGTCCGCCAAAAGGGCGTCACCATCATCCCAACAAAAGTCTACCTGAAAGAAGGCCGCGCCAAAATCGAAATCGCGCTCGCCAAAGGCAAGAAACTGCACGACAAACGCCACGCCATCGCCGAACGCGACCAGGAACGCGAAATGAAGCGCGAAGCCCGAACGAGAGAGTATTAAGAAAGGCGGTATTCCATGCCCCCTTCGACCATTGGCGGCATCAACCTTTTGCCCGAAGACCAAAAACGCGCCACTTACAGCCGCGTTGTGCCGCGCGAATTAATCGAACGCTTCAACCTGCCCGGCCCCGATACCATTCGCTTCCAGTCCCTGTTCCAGTTCAAATTCAAACCGGGGTCGAGCGATGTCGAACTCTCACTCTTTCACGAGCAACATTTCCCCGACCCAATCCTGTACGGACACCTGACCGACACGATGAACGGGCAGATTCATATCCTGCTCTACATCCTGAATGACCCCGACGCTCCGCGCTTTAACGTCGACCGCCTGCCTGACGGCAGTCCAACCCGGTTCGGAACGCTGAAACGAAACCTTGAAGCCGAATCAAAAGCGCTGGCCTATGGCCTGTCTCCCGGGCAGGTACGGCGCGGGTTGCGGCTATTGGCTCCGGCCATCGAAACCTTCGAGCAGTTCGTCACCAGCCTGGGGCATGATATGTACTTCGTCGAACCGCTCTACTATCACAACGCCGTCATCTTCGAGCGCTACGGCTTCACCTACCAGATGGGACGCCGTCTGATGGCGCGCATCGAAACCGGATTCGGGAAATCCGGCGACCTGACCGCCCTGTTGGATGGCTCGACCTTCCGCCAACTCGAAGCAGCCAACAGCATCCGCCTGCGCTCGTGGGCCATTCACGATGGCATCCTGGGCGAGCCGTTTACCAACGTAACCATGTATAAAAAAATAGGGAAACACGCCGGGATAAATACCTGCCCCCAATGCGGCTGGTGATTGGCTCTTTGGGAATTCCTGTGATAAGTCCCCGCATTTTGTTGGGGCAAATATCAGTGAGCCTGGTGATTACTTGCGTTTTGCTTCCTGCAAGGCTATAAACACTTCGGCCATCACCGGGTCGAAGTGTTTTCCTGCGTTTTCACGAATCATTTGCAAGACCTGCTCCACCGGCCTGTTCGTGTGATAGGAGCGTTCACTTGTCAGGGCATCAAAAAAATCGACAATTGCCATCAGGCGGCCTTCAATTGGAGTATCCTCCCCGGCCAGCCCATCGGGATAACCGGAACCGTCCCAGCGTTCGTGATGGGAGCGCACATACGGAATTGCCCCACGTAAATGTGGAATGTCTTCCAAGATTTTTGCTCCCACAACCGTATGGGTGCGTATGACTTCAAACTCTTCCGGTGTCAGTTTTCCGGGCTTGTTCAAGATTACTTCAGGGATGGTAATTTTGCCAATATCATGCAAGAGTGAACCATACTCCAACGTCACCAGTGCTTCAGGCGTCCATCCCAGGGCTGCCCCTAATTCCATCGCCAGGGCTTGCACACGCTGAATGTGGTCGCCGGTATATGAATCACGGGCCTCTACCAGGTTGGCAAGCATAATGATGGTTTGCAAATGTGCCTGGCGCGACTCGAATAATTCGATAACGCGGCGGCGCTCCAGGCGGGTTCGCACGGCTTCGAGCAGTTCATCAGCATCATACGGCTTGAACAGGTAATCGTCCGCGCCCAGGGTGCGGGCAAAGCGCATATCATTATGCTCAGCGCGAGCGGTTAAAAAAAGAAAGGGGACAACCGAGCCTGTATGCAAGCGGCGGACGGCATCAAGCAGGCCAAAACCATCAAGCACCGGCATCGAAATATCGGAAACAACCACATCCGGGTTGACTTCTTCAAAGGCTTCCAGTGCCAGTTGCCCGTTGGAATAGGCAAACACCTGGTGGCCCCCCAGTTCAAGCACGGTGCGGGTCATTAATCGCAGGGAATCTTCGTCTTCAGTCAGTAAAATTTTCGCCATTTTGCATTACTCCGGGGCTATTACGGGCCCCAGCGCGGCTGCCAATCGCAGTAGTCGTTATTCGTCAGGCGGGTCAGGTTGCTGCCATCGATACGAATAATGTAAATTTCACAGCCATGCACATCGTTGTACTTGTCAAGATAAGAGGTAAAAGCAATCCAACCGCTATCTGGAGAAAAACTTGGCCCCTGGCTGTTACCGCCCATCGGGGAAATCTGGAAAGGGGAAGAACCATCCGGGTTCATCATGAACAATTCACGCAGCCAGGGCCTACCGGAATATGTGACCAGCCAGCGGCCATCGTTCGACCAGTCACTGCGCCCGCGTAGGTCGGGCAGGTTGCTGACGCGTTGGAACCCGCTGCCATCCAGGTTGACGGTTGCCAGTTGAATGCCATACCCGGCAACACCGGCAGCAAACAGGATTTTGCTGCCGTCGGGAGAGAAGTTCGGGTCCCAACCCTGATGATAAATTTCACGCGGATTGCTACCGTCCCGGTTCATCAGCCAAATAGCGGTGCTTTCGGCCCCATCGCCACGGGTAAAGGAAATCTGGCGGCCATCGGGTGAGATTTCGGGGGCAGTCAGGATGCCGATGTCCTGTGTCAGGCGAGTGATGTTGCCCAACAAGTCCATTTCGTAGATGTCGTATTGCCCCTGCCCCGAAAGGTTGGATGAGAAGACTATCGAAAGGCCGTCGGGCGCGATGGATGGGTAAAAGTGCTTCGAGCGGTTGTCTGTCGTCAGGCGGCGCTGGTTGCTGCCATCAGCGTTCATCAGGCAGATTTGGTCGGTGAGATTGCTTTTAAAGACCTGGCACACATAGACGATTTTGCCGTGCGGCCCGGAACCAGGCGGAGGCGCAGGAGCGGTAAATTCAGAAGGAGCCGGGTTGAGGGTCGCCGCGCTTCCGGCCTGGGGTGGACGGGTGGCAAATACAACGGTAGGGACTTCAGGAGGTCGAGACAACGCCCATCCAGCATACATTAATCCAGCACAAAATAGGGCAACAAAGAAAAACACCCCCAACAGTCCAAATATGGCATAGCGTTGGTCCGATTTCATTCGATGGCGTCAGAGAGTTGTTCGGAGGTGCGGGTCATGCGGGAGGTTTGGGTGTCGGCAAAAACGCCGCGTTCATAAAGGTCGAGAAAGGAATCAACCAGCACGGGGTCGAAATAAGTGCCGGCATGTTTTTTGATGTAGTCCAAAACGACTTCTTCCTTGGAGCCTTTGCGGTAGGGGCGGTTGGAGAGCAGGGCATCCCAAACATCGATAATGGCAAAGATGCGCGCGGCAAGAGGAATTTCATCGCCTTTCAGCCCACGTGGATAGCCTGTTCCGTCCCAGTGTTCATGATGGCAGTAGGGAATATCAAGGGCCGGGTGCAGGTAATCAATTGGGAAAAGCATGTGATGGGCGTATTCGGGGTGCAGGCGCATTTGCGTCCACTCATCTTCGCTGAGCGGGCCGGGTTTCTGCAAGATGATATCTGATATTGCCATTTTACCGATATCGTGCAGGAGCGCACCGCGCCGGATGTGGACGAGTTCGTCTTCCGGGACGTCCAGGGCACGTGCCAGGCGCAAAGTCATTTCGGTAACGCGCTGGGTATGGCCTTCGGTTCCTTTGTCGCGCAAGTCGAGGACGCGCGACCAGCCTTCGATAGTGGCTTCGTAGGCTTCTGCCAGGTCGGTGTGGGCGCGCTGGAGTTCCAGTTCGGCACGTTTGCGGGAAGTAATATCACGGGTAATCGAGATGACCAGCAATTCATTTTTAACTTCAATGGTGCGCGCAGAAATCAGCCCAATCCAGATTGTGCCATCGCTTTTCTTGAAGACACCTTCCATATTGTTGATTTCGCCTTTTTCACGCAATTGTTTGAGGTAGGCCTGGTTCTCATAATGATTAGCCCACAAGTTGAACAGAGCACCTTCCCTGCCGACAACATCTTCCGGCTGATAGCCGGTTAGCATAGAAAACCCTTCATTGATTTCGATGTATTCCCCGTCAGATAAACGGGTAATTGCTATCGCATCCGGAGAAATACGAAAGGCTTTTGAGAATTTTTCTTCTGAAACGCGCAAGGCGGTTTCGGAAAAGCGTTTTTCGTCACGAAGTTGCTTTTCGTGCAATGCGCGTTGAACCGCCTGCCCCAGCCGCCCCAAGCGGTCTTTGAGCAGGTAATCGGCAGCGCCCTGTTTCATGGTCTCGACAGCGGCCTCTTCACTGATTGTTCCGGTAACAACGATGAAGGGAATATCGAGATTCTTTTCTTGAAGAATGCGCAGGGCCTGCATGGCATTAAATTGCGGCAGGCTGAAATCGGCGAGAATGATATCCAAAGGTTCCTGAATGGCCCGCTGGTATTCCTCGCGAGTATCAACGCGTTGATGCTCGAATTGATACCCGGAGCGCTTCAACTCGTACAAGACGAGTTCTGCATCAGCAGGTCGGTCTTCCAGTACCAGGACTCTCAAGATTGTATTCATGAAAAATTTGAGGTTAAGATGGACTCTGGTTTAGCAACAGCCAGTAAAGGCCCACATTTCGGACTGCTTCTGTAAACTGCTCAAAATCAATCGGCTTGACAATATAACTATTTACGCCCAGGTCGTAACTCTCGACAATGTCGCGTTCCTCGCGCGAGGAGGTCAGCACAACAATCGGAACAGACTGGGTACGCGGGTCTGATTTTAGTTTGCGCAGGACTTCCAGGCCGTTGACTTTGGGCAGTTTCAAATCGAGCAAAATCAGGCGGGGCACGTTCGCCAGTTTTTCCCCGGCGGAAGATTTCCCAAACAAATATGAAAGCGCTTCTTCACCGTCGCGGGCATGGTAAATCGAATTGGCTATCTTGAACTTTTTCAAGGTATACAAAGACAATTCCGCATCATTTTGGTTGTCTTCTACGAGCAGGATTTCAAGGTGTTCAGTCATTGCGCTCTCCATACCGCTTCTTGTTAAAAGTAGTATACCAAAATCATTGCAGTTTTAATGCTTTTGGCGATTTCGATTTTGCAAAGAGAGAAGATTTCTTACACCAGGGGCATCGCCAGGCCATCGGCGCGCGGGTCGCTGCCACCGATGAGCGTTCCACTGGCGCTGTCGCGCAGGATGATTTGTCCACGCCCAAAGTTTGCCCGCCCCCAGCCGCTAATCGGTTTGACAGGATGCCCCATCTCTGCCAGCCTGGCCGCTACCTGCCAGGGGATACCTTCCTCCAGTAAGACCGCACCAGCCTGCCCAACCTCGGCAACATCAATGCAAAACCGGGGCAAATCGAGTGCGGATTGCGGGTCGAGGCCGTCAAGCATCAGGGCCAGGCCGACTTGCAGGTGTCCTTGCGGCTGCATAAATCCGCCCATAACGCCGAATGCAGCAAATAGAGATTGGTTAATCGTTAATGGATTCGTGGTTGAAGATGCATTATCGTCGTCCATTAACCATTCTCCATTAACCACCTTCGTTATCATCGCCGGAATAATCGTATGGTAAGGGCGCTTTTTCGGTTCGAGGCGATTGGGGTGTTGTGGGTCGAGGCTGAAGTTGTGGCCGCGATTTTGCAGGCTAAATCCCCAGCCCTGCGGCACAATACCGGTTCCAAAGCCCATGTAATTGCTGTTGATGAACGAACAGGCGTTGCCGTTTTCGTCGACCACACAAAAATAGACAGTATCGCTGGAGGCAATCGGCGCGCCGCGTCTCTGGTCGAGTGTGGCACGCTTGGGGTCAATCAGTTTGCGGCGTTCGGCGGCATAGTCCCTGGAGAGTAATTCAGCCAGCGGAATATCGTTAACGGCAGGGTCTGTGATGTACCAGAGTGCGTCGGCGAAGGCCAGGCGCAGGGCCTCGATTTCGAGATGCAGACGCTCTGCTGAGAGCGGATTCATACCGGCCAGGTCAAACCCTTCGAGCAGGTTGAAGGCCAGCAAGGCGGCAAGGCCCTGCCCGTTGGGCGGACATTCATAGATACGATAATCGCCAAAAGTGACGCTGGCGGGGTCTTCCCAGGTGGAGGTGTGTTCGGCCAGGTCGGCGATGCTTATCACGCCGCCGGCTTTTTGGAGCACATCGGCAATTGCTTCGGCAATTGGGCCTTCATAGTAGGCGTTTTTGCCGCCTTCGGCAATCGTTTTAAACGTGCGCGCCAGGCCGGGGTTGCGGAAGATTTCGCCAGGGTTGGGGCCGCGCCCGTCCAGGGTCAGTTCGTGGCCATTGAGGGCGGTTTTCAACTGGCGGTTTGCACCCGCCTGCCAGAAGTAGGATGTGAGCGGAGCAACCGGGAATCCGCCTTCAGCCAGGGAAATGGCCGGGGCCAGCACAGCGGCCATCGAAAGCGTGCCATGCCGTTCGAGCAGGTCACACCAGCCAGCACAGGCTCCGGGTACGGTAACAGTGAACGGGTGGTACGGCGGCAGCGTGGGAGAAAGGCCCTCGCGTAGAATCCGCTCACGCGTCAGTCCCGCAGGGGCGCGGCCTGAACCGTTCAACGCTGTCACCTGACTGGTTTGGGCCTCGTAAAAGAGGGCAAACATGTCGCCGCCGATGCCTGTGGATGTCGGCTCGGTGACGTTGAGCGCGGCGGCAGTGGCAACGGCGGCGTCGGCGGCGTTACCCCCCTGGCGCAAAATCTCCAGCCCGGCGGCGGTGGCAAGCGGCTGGGAAGAAGCCACCATGCCGCGCCGACCGTAAACGCTGGAGCGGTGTGAATTAAATCGAGGGGGAGTTGGGGTCATCTTTATCAATTATTTTTGGCTCTGTCGCTTTCGGAACGAGGGTGACGAGGATTTTATCGACCCGTTTGCCATCCATATCCATGACTTCAAAACTTAAGCCGTTCCATTCAAATTTATCTGTCTCTACGGGGACGCGCCCCAGGTTGAGCATGACAAATCCGCTTAAGGTTTCGTACTCATCTTCATCAGGTAAATAGCGCAGGTTGAAGATTTCCTTGAAGTCTTCGACCTCCAACATGCCATCAAGCAGCCAGGAACCGTCCTGCCGCTGGGTAGCCTGTGGCGGAGCATCAATATCCCCAACGATTTCCTCGATAATGTCGAAAACCGTGACGAGGCCCTGTATTGAGCCGAATTCATCGACCACCAGCAATAGTTCAGCATCGTCGCTTTTGAAGAGTTCCAGCACGCGCGAGGCCAGGGCTGTTTCAGGGATATAGACCGGCTTTTGCAAGTTGCGTTGGAGTTGCAGCGGCGTACCATGCAAGCTTTCGAGCAGCAGGTCGCGGGCTTCAATAATACCGAGAATAGTATCCAGGCTGTCTTCGCAAACCGGGAAGCGCGAGTAGGGGCTTTCTTCGATTTTCTGGCGTATTTCTTCAGGCGTGTCATTGACATCCAGCCAGGCAATTTCGCTGCGCGGGGTCATCAGCGAGAAGATACGGCGGTCGTTCAGGCTGAAGATTCCCTGCACCATGTCCTGTTCGGATTCTTCAAAGACACCGGCCTGGGTGCCCTGGTCGATGAGCACCTGGAGTTCTTCTTCGGTGATGGGCGGCTCAAGGTTGGGTTTGATGCCCACCAAACGCAAAACCAGGTCAGTTGCGGTGCTCATGACATGCACAATTGGCGAGAAGATGCGCGAAAACAGCGACATCGGCCCGGCAATCATGGAGGCAACACGTTCCGGACTATGAAAAGCAAGCCGCTTGGGAACCAGTTCGCCAAAAATCAGGGTTAAAAATGTAATCGCCAAAACCACTATTGCAATCCCAATAGTGGCGGCATAAGGCTCAAGAAAAGGAATCTCAGCAAACCAGGATGCCGTCGATTTGCTGATACCAACACCCCCGATGGCGCCCATCAGAATGCCTATCAAGGTTATTCCCATCCGAATTGTAGCAAGGAAATTGTTCGGGTTTTCGGCCAGTTGCAAGGCAGTGAAAGCCCCTGCATCTCCGTCGCTTGCGCGCTGCTGCAAACGCGCCTTGCGTGCAGAAACAACCGAACTTTCAGAGAGTGAAAAGACCCCGCTTAAGAAAATCAACAGCAAAAGAATTAGAATTTCTAGTCCCGATTCAGACATGGTTCTCCATTTTTAGATTCATTTTACATCACTTGAAGTCATTTTTGAATATGCCTTTCAGGGTTCTCTGATATTTGCCGTAAAGAAGGACGCATTTTGGGGTATGCGCGTGCTTACGCACGCGCATACCCCAAAATGCGGGGACTTATCACGGGAACTCCCAAAGAGCCTCTTTCAGGCACGGTTTAGCACTTCAACGCCCTGCCCCTCGAACACCTCCCCCACCATCCAGGCAGGTTGGTTTAGTTCAGCGGCACGGGCCAGAAAAGCAGACAATTTCTCGCGCGGTACACCCATCAACAGGCCGCCGCTGGTCTGGGCGTCAAAGAGCAGCATCTGGCGTGTATCGTCCACTTCGGGGGCGAAGCGCACAAACTGGCCAAAATAAAGCATATTATCTGACGAACCGCCGGGGAAAATCCACTGCTCGGCAAATTTCATCGCACAGGAGATGAAAGGTATTTTCTCGAACCAGAATCGCAAGCCAACCCTGGAGGCTTGCGCCATTTCGCAGGCATGACCCAGCAGACTAAAGCCGGTAATGTCAGTCGCACCGCACAGACCAAATTCATTTGCCAGCGCGCCGGCGTGCTTGTTCAGGCGGCTCATCCAGGTGATAACCTCCCCGGCTTCTTCGGGCGTGGTCAGGCCGCGCTTGAGAGCCGTGGTCGTGACGCCAAAGCCGAGCGGCTTGGTCAGCACCAGTGCATCGCCAGGGCGCAGGCCGCCTTTGGTCATCATCCGGTCATGTTCGACAAAACCCAGCACCACCAAACCATATTTCGGCTCTTTGTCCTGGACAGTATGACCTCCAGCCACCACCACCCCGGCCTCACGGCATTTTTCCGCGCCGCCGCGCAGGATGTCGCCGCTGACTTCAACCGGTAAATCGGGCGGCAGGGCAGCCACATTCAAGGCCAGGAAAGGCGTGCCCCCCATTGCGTAAATATCTGAGAGCGAGTTGGCCGCAGCAATCGCACCATACTCATAAGGCGTATCCACCACCGGGGTAAAGAAATCAGTCGTCACCACCAGGGCGCGCTGGTCGTCCAGTCGCCAGACAGCGGCATCGTCCGGGTCGCCGATACCGACCAAAAGGTCAGGGTAATCTTTCGGGTCAAACAAGTTAGAGACAGGACGCAGCACCTGCGCCAGCGTTTCCGCATTTAGTTTCGACGCTCACCCAGCGCAACTGGAAAGCGTCGTCAGGCGCACTTGTTTACCCGAAGTGCCTTGCTCATTCATTACCTATGCTCACTCCTAAAAATTTAAAGAAAGTAGCAAGGATTTTACCACTCAATCCTTGCTATTTCATCAGTTACACGTTGGCTCTTTGAGAATTCCAGTGATAAGCCCCCTCATTTTGGGGTGTTTGCCCCTGACCGTCTTATCTGCGTGGCCGCTTCGCGGCCCACAAGAAAAACCCGGAAATTTGATGTTCATGCGTGCTTCGCACGCATGAACATCAAATTTCCGGCCCTCCTCAGCAGGTGGCGTGTGGCGCACCACACAAATTAGACAGTCAGAGGCTCACACCCAAAAATACGGGGACTTATCACGGGAATTACCAAAGAGCCGCTTTTTATCGTAAAATAACATACAGTAAGCAAAGCAGACTTTTAATGAGGTAAACCATGTACAAATTCAACCTTCCGCGCAAAAATTTGCCATCGCCCAAGGAAATTATTCCAAAGGCTTTTCCGGGGATTTCACAACTTGAAATTGATGAATTGGTCACACGCAGCAAAGTCAACAATTACCCCGACGGCATCATCCTTTGCCACGAAGGTGAAACTGAAAGCAAGTTTTACATTTTACTGGATGGGCAGGTCAAAGTAACCAAGACCATCAATAACGTCGAGCAGAAACTTCTCAAGACGCTTGATGCGGGCGATTTTTTTGGCGAAATGGCCATTATCCACAACGCGCCGCGGGCCGCATCGGTGACAACTTCCGGCCCAACCACCGTCATGGAAATAGACAAGGAAAACTTCGATCGCGTCCTGCAACGCTCCAGCAGCGTTTCCATGGCAATGGTGCGCGAAATCTCAAATCGCCTGCGCGAAAACGACGAGATGGCGATTGAAGACCTGAAAATCCGCGCCGCAGAACTGGCCGAAGCCTACCAAAAACTGGCCGAGCAGGAACTGGCTCGCCGCGAATTCCTGACCAACATTGCCCACGAACTGCGTACGCCGCTCATGGCCGCCGGGGGATTCCTGCAACTGATGCAAAAGGGGTTGATTACCCAGGCAAAAATGCCGACAACGATTGATACCATCGCCAGGAATATCCAGCAAATCACCACTCTGGTCAACGACATCCTGTTCCTGCAAGAAATGGACCTAATCCTGCCAAAATTCCAGCCTGTCAACCTGAAACTCTTGGCAAACGACGTGGCCGAAAAATATGAAAGCCAGGCCGCCGCCAACCTGATTACCATCAAGGTCGAATCGCCGGAAAACCTGGCAATGATTTCGGGTGACCCGAAATCGCTGGAGCGCGCTGTAACTGCTCTCGTTGATAACGCCATCAAATTCAGCCCCAACGGCGGCGAGGTGCTCATTCGCTTGAAAGAAGACGCACACTTTGTCGTTCTGGATGTGGTCGACCAGGGCATCGGCATTGAAACATCACAAATCCCCAAAATTTTTGACCGCTTCTATCACCTGGAACGCTCCGGCGACGAGTTGTTCAGCGGCATCGGGCTTGGGCTGGCAATCACCAACCAGGTCATCAAGCAACACAACGGCAGGCTCGCAGTGTACAGCGAGCCGGGAAAAGGCAGCACCTTCAGCGTCAGGCTGAACGCCATCAAAGTTGTCATCTAAAAAAAGAGGCTGCCCACTTTTTGGACAGCCCAGATTTCCGTGGGTTTCCCCTTTCCTGCGGGAAGGGGCTGGGGGAGGGGCATTTATTGAGCCAACAGGCTCTCAAACTCAGACCGAAACGAATCGGCGTTGACATAGCCTATCCACTTCTTAACCACATTGCCGGAACCGTCAAGCAGGTAGAATTCCGGCTGGTAGCGGAAGCCCAGTTCGCGCTGCCAATCGCGGGTTTCGGGCGCGTCGGCGTCCAGGTAGTGAAAATCAATTTTTCCGTAATACTCCACTTCAAGCCCATGAACCATGGGCGCCATTGAGCGGCAGGTCCCTCAGGTAAAACGGAAAAATTCGACCAATTGCGGGCGGCCGCTCTCGAAGTTGAGTAAAGCCGGTTCGGTGGCAACCAGAGCGTCGCCGCGATAAACCAACTCAGGCTGTGAGGTTGCTTCGGCAGCCTGTGTTTCCGGTTCGGGGTCGGATTCAGGAGTTGGCGCAACGGCTTCAGGTTGGGCTGTTGGCGAATTGGCAGCGGCAGGCGCAGGGGGCGGTAGTTCCGTTGCGGGCGCGCCGCAAGCCGCTAGCAGGAACAGCAACAAAAAGATGAGTATCGTCTTTGCTGGCATTGTCTTTCTCCTTTCTTGAAGAAGATAATCAGTAGATACGAATATTTCGCAAGGAGCCCGATTTTTGGTGTGTGTAGCGGGCCCGCTACACACACCAAAAATCGGAAATTCTTCCAACTTTCTTGAAGTACTGATAATACCATTTTGGATAAATTTTGTCTAATATCCCCGCAGAAGTTGAGAGATTTTGCCAGCCACACCGGTAATGCTTTCCAGCCCAGTGAAAGCATATCGGGCGGCAGGGTTGCCCGCC
>JAWOIR010000273.1:0-3800 GCA_046484545.1 Anaerolineales bacterium | reverse complement strand
GCCAGACCGTGCTCGACGTGTTGATTGCCGCCGGTTTGGTCGCCAGCAAATCCGAAGGGCGGCGCATGTTCGACCAGAAAGGCGTCAAACTCGATGGGGAGGTGCTCGAAAAAGGCGACGCCGAACTTCCTCACCCTGGCGTTTTGCAAGTCGGCAAACGCCGCTTCGTGCGTGTAAATTAAAAATAGTTCTCCCATCTTCCTTTTGCGCCTCTGGCTCTTTAGGAATTCCTGTCATAAGTCCCCGCATTTTGGGATATTAGCATGCGCAAGCACGCTCATATCTCAAAATGCGGGCTTCTTTATGGCAAATATCAGAGAACCAAGCTGCCAGATTGCCTCTTGAATTCAATATCTGTCTGTGCTATTATTTCAGACATAAATTGAAATTTCAAATTAAGTTTCAGAAAACGAGGCCGAGTGCCCAAAAATCAGCGCCCCACTTTGCAAGAAATTGCCGAAGCCTGTGGAGTTTCGATAGCCACTGTTTCTGCCGCGTTAAACAATCAGCCGAGTGTCTCGGCAAAAACCCGTTCAAGGGTGCTGGACGTGGCGATTTCGCTTGGCTATGAACCCAAAGAGAAAAATATCCGGGGGAATGACAAGACACTTAAGACAATCGGCTTGCTCGTCAAGCACGATGCCGGGGTCATCTGGGACATCAACCCCTTTTATTCGCTCATCCAATTGGGCGTTACCAACACCTGCCAGCAACACAGCATCAACCTGATGGTTGCCAACATCGAAGTTGATGCCAGCAATCGCCCGATTGCCTGGCCTGCCATGATTGACGAGCAGCGCATTGATGGACTTATCATGGCCGGGGCGTTCATTGACGAGACTGTCCAGATGGTCGGGCGCAGGGCAGAAGTTCCGATTGTGCTGGTGGATGGCTGTGCCCCCGAACTTGGTTTTGATACCGTCGCCACCGACAACTACGGCGGGGCGCAGACTGCGGTGCGCCACCTGGTCGAAAACGGACACACCCGCATCGGCCTGGTCGGGTGGAATCCGCTCTCACCGCCAAGTATTCATCAGCGTATGCAGGGCTACCTCGATACCCTGTCTGTGCATAGGCTGGAGCCTTTCATTTCCGAAAGTGTGTTATCGCGCGCGGGCGGGCAGGACGCCGCCCGTCAACTGCTCGACCCGGCCCGCAAGGTGACGGCTATTTTTGCCTGCAACGATGAAACCGCCCTGGGAGTGATGAACACCGCTCGCAGCCTGAACCTGGAAATCCCGCGTGACCTTTCGCTGGTCGGCTTCGACAACATCGACATGGCTGCCGAAGTTTCCCCGCCGTTGACCACCATTCACGTTCACAAAACCTGGATGGGTTCATTGGGCGTGCAAATGTTAATGGACCGGGTGCGAATGCCCCAACGCCCAAAAATCACCACCACCATTACCACCGACCTGATACGCCGGGAGTCGGTTGCCCGGATTTAACCCATCGAAAGGATTGTTGCTTGTGACAACCCTCAAAGACCTTGCCATAATGATTGACCACTCTCTGCTGCATCCGACCATGACCGATGCCGAAATCCTGGCAGGCTGTGAAGTTGCCCGAAAATACGATGTCGCTACGGTCTGTGTCAAGCCCTACGCGGTGCGGATGGCAAAGGATGCCCTGGCAGGCTCCAGTGTGGAAGTTTGTTCTGTCATCGGCTTTCCGCACGGAAACAACACCACCGCGATTAAAGTCGTTGAAACAGAACAGGCCATCCGCGACGGTTCGACCGAAATCGACATGGTCATCAATATCGGCAAAGCCCTGGGCGGCGATTGGGACTTTGTCCGGGCTGACATCGAAGCCGTCAACCTGGCCTGTGTCCGCAATGGAGCAATTCTCAAGGTCATCTTCGAGACCGACTATCTCCAGGACGAACACATCATTAAACTGTGTGAAATCTGCTCGCAACTGAAAGTGGCCTTCGTCAAGACCTCCAGCGGCTACGGCTTCGTCAAACAACCGAGCGGCGATTATAACTATCAGGGCGCAACCGAGCATAACTTGAAACTGATGCGTCAGCATTCCGTGCCTGAAGTGCAACTCAAGGCAGCCGGCGGCGTGCGCAATCTCGACCAGCTCCTCAAAGTCCGCGAACTGGGCTGCACCCGCTGCGGCGCAACCGCCACCGAGGCCATGCTCGCAGAAGCCAGGAAACGCGGATATCAATAGCAGGGCTCTTTGGGAGCTCCCGTGATAAGCCCCAAAATGCGGCCTTCTTCACAGCAAATATCAGAGAACCAACAGCAGGTACACATATTGCAAGGAAAACCATTATGGCAACCCTCATCCACAGCAAGAAAACAATCCTGACCCGTTACCCCGGCAATCCCATTATCACTGGCGAGATGATGCCCTTCAATTGCCGCGGTGTGTATAACTCATCCGCTGTTCGTTATGGCGACGGCTATGTGATGGTGCTGCGCGCCGAGGGTTATAACCTGAACGACACCTTTTGGCTGGCCTACAGCGAGGACGGCTACCAGTGGCGTATCGGAGAAATGATTCCCCTGCCCGACGATGACCCCGAATACAAGCAATTCGGCCTCAACCAGTACGACCCGCGTGTGACCCAAATTGGCGATACGTTCTACATTACCTTCTGCGTTCACGGCATGGATGTGCGCATGGGACTGATGAGCACCGCCGACTTCAAATCCTTCCAGTGGGAAGGCTTCATCACCGGCAGCGGCTTCCGCAATACGGTGTTGTTCCCAGAAAAGGTCAATGGCTTATATCTGGCCTTTGAACGTCCCAACGAAACCGGCGACATCTGGCTGACCCAATCGCCCGACCTGCGCTTCTGGGGACAGCAAAAACTGGTGCTTTCATATCGTGATGTTCCCTGGGCCTGGGGCAAAATTGGGCCCTGCGGCACACCCATCCGCACCGAAAAGGGCTGGTTGAGTCTCTTCCACGGTGTGCAGGTGCTGGGCCGCGCTCACTTTGTCTACCACGCCGGGGTCATGCTGACCGAACTGGAACAGCCCTGGAAGTTGATTCGCTTCGGCAATGAGCCGATTCTCACGCCCGAAGTCGATTACGAACTCTCCGGCCACATCCCGACCACAGTCTTTGCCTCCTCGCAGGTCGTCGAACCCGATGGCACGGTCAAGGTCTACTACGGCGCATCCGACCGTTACCAGTGCGTGGCCGATACCACCATCGACCTGCTGCTCGAAGCTGCCTTGGAGCGCTGAGGATGGGCAAAAAAATCGTCTTCATCGGCAGTTTCAATGTTATTTTTTGGAGTAATCCGGCATGAACTATTACGGCTTCAACTTTCTGTGGATGTTTATCCACCAGGAAAAACCCGCGCCTGCCCCCGACGAGCGCGCCCTCGACTTCCTGGCCGAATTCGGCTTCAACTTCGCGCGCATCCCCACCGACTACAACTTCTGGACACGCGATTTCGACTACTTTCACCCGGACGAGTCGGTCTGGGAAACCATCGATTCCTACCTGGCCGCCTGCCGAATGCGCGGCCTGCATATGAGCCTGAACTTTCATCGCGCGCCTGGCTACTGCATCAACCGCAACGACCTGGAGCGACATAACCTGTGGGTGGATGAAATCGCGCAGGACGCCTTCATCTATCTCTGGGAATCCTTCGCCCGCCGGTACAGCGACGTTCCGGCCTCCGACCTGAGTTTTGACCTGCTCAACGAGCCACCCAACCCCGGGCAGTACGGCCTGACTCGCGAAAACCACGCCGCGCTCATGCGTCGCACGGTTGCCGCCATCCGCGCCATCAGCCCCGAGCGTCCGATTCAAATCAACGGCCTGGGCGG
>JAWOIR010000340.1:0-5148 GCA_046484545.1 Anaerolineales bacterium | reverse complement strand
GTGGCCAGCGGCGAGAGCGCGGGCAGGTCGCTGAAATCGAAGTGGCTGGTACCCAGCAGGGTGATGACCGGCGCGGATTGCGGCAGGTTGGCGTAAAAATGATTGAACAGGCGATTATTTGTGCTATCCGTCCTGTCGGCCCAGACCTGGCTGAAAAGATAAAGGAAGGGTTGCTGGATGCCGTTCTCGATAGTCGACTCAGCGACCGGGGTCATAAAGGCGTCCATACCCAGGCCGGCTTTGCAGCGCGGGTCATTGGCGCAGAATTGGATGGCCGCGCCGCCGCCAGTCGAGTGCCCCATCGCACCGATGCGCTCCAGGTCGAGCAGGCCGCTGAACATGCTGCTCGATTCTTCTCGATTCCATTCGGCCAAGGTGTCTAGCGTGTAGCCAATATCTGCGGTCCATTGGGCAACCAGGGCGCGGGCGGCTTCGTCGTCATCTTCGGGGCCGGGGCCGAACAGGGCAGTCGGGTTGTTGGGAGCCAGGGTGCCGTCGGGGAAGGTGGTCAGGATGGCGCCGTAGGTGTGCTGCACCGCGACCACGACATAGCCGCGCGAGGCCAGTTCCTGCATTTGGAAGGTGTTTTGTTCGCGAAATCCGCGCCAGCCGTGCGAGAAAAGAATCAGCGGGTAGGGGCCTTTGGTCCGGTCTGGCGCAGCGTGTTGGTAGGAGGCTGTTTGCGCGTAGGCGAGATGGTCTAAGAACCAGGGCGGCATGTTGATGAAGCCGGCCAGGGATGGGGCGAACAGGTCGGCGGAGTCCATCCAGGGGGCGATTTTGTCGCCGGGGCTGGGCTGGGCCGGGTACCAGGCTTGAATCATCAGGCGGCGAAGCGAAGGAGTCGGGGCGTAGGGGTCGCTGCGGGATTCGTCGACCAGTTCAAAGGAGACGGTACCCACTGTCAGCGGGCCGCCGGGCTGGGGGATGGCCGGAACAGGCAGCAGCGTGGGAAGCGCGGCGGAAGCGGCTAACAGGAGCAGCAGGCCGAGGGAGCGAATCCAGCCGGGGCGCGGAATAGGCTCTTTCCCTTTTTCCAAAAAGAGTTTGGGGAAACTGACGAGGAAGACAATAAGGACGAGCAGGTAGAGCGGAATCATTTGCCAGCGCCAGCCTTCGCTTAGCAGGTGTGCGGCCAGCAGAGCGATGTTCAGGGCCGGGAGCATGTTGTGAACCGGGTTATGTTCGCGCCGAAAATGCGGCCAGAAGAAGTAAAGGGCGAGAATGATGGGGAGCATGATTTCAAAAAAACGCATGTTCAGGTTTCTCCGTACATGTTGGCGGTGAAGATTTTTATGCCAAAAAATGTGCCAACCAGTAGTTCGACGCCGCCCAGGATGGCAAAGATGAGTATCAGCAGATTGCTTTCACCTTTAAGGATGGCTTTGGATGGATTGTCTGCCGGGTAAAGCACGGTGACAGTTTGGCCGAGTTCGTAGGCGGGCGGGTAGGCGTAGTAGCCGGATTGGAATTCGAGAGTGCGCCCGTTGTGAGCCTTAAAGCGCACGACTGGGGCATAACTTGTGCCATCGTCGTCGATGCTTTCCACCAGGCTGGTGACCGTGCCCTGGGCGCTGTATCCGCTGCGCTCAAGGTTGTATTCGCGCAGGTAAAACCATCCGGCCAGGCCGATGAAAACCAATCCGCTGGCGAAGAAAATGACGGTCAGTAGAAGGCGTTTATTTTGCATTTCTTAATCCTGTTCAATTGCTGCCGGGGCGGGTTGCTTCAAGTCCCCTTCACGGTAGGCCTGGGCTATCAGGCTGTATTGAATGACCAAAATGTACATCGAAATTAGTGGTGCAATGAGCGGCAGCAGGCACGTTAGAATAATGGTGAAAATGACCAGTTGCAAGGCAAGCGATATAACAATGGAAATGGCATAGATGAGCAGGTAAGCCAGCAGGAAACCGCCAATGTTTGCCCGGAAGATAGGCCACCAATCGCGGATTTGGAATCCGGCGCGGAACTCGCCCCTGGCTGCGACGTGAACTTCGGCAGCCGGAATGATGAAGCCAGCCGCAATGAAGAGCGGTAACAGGCAAATCATCGATAGGGGCAGGATAAGAAACGAAAGAACCAGAATGCCTTCGCTTTCTGTTGCTGTAGCGATGATGGGGACAGCTATGAAGAGCAGGAAAACTGGCAGCATGACCAGAAGGAGCGGCAGGAAGTAAATAAAGCGAACGCCGAAAAGTTTCAGGCCGTCTTTGAAGAGAGTTTCCCAGTCGTCCCATTCGGGCATGGATGGTTTTTGCCCCGCGACGACCCCGCGCATGATTTTCATGGTGTATCCCAACACAGGCAGGTAAGGCAGGAGCGGGATGATGGCGCTGGCAAAGATGAGCAGCGCACCGATGAAAAAGCGGTTGCGGGCCTGGCTGTCTTTGAGCGGGAAGGTGAACAGGTGATTGAGGTCAAGTCCTGAGAGCATAATGTTTTCTCCGTGAAGGTGTGTTTATTCAAGATGCGGCGGGTGGGTTTCGTGGCCGATGGGCGCGAAGCGCGCGCGGGTCAGGTGGGCCAGGTCAGCCGGGGCGAGGCGGATGTTGAGTCCACGCTGCCCGCCGGAGATGTGGATTTCAGCGTGGTTTTGAGCGGAACTGTCGATGACGACCTGGAAGCCTTTGTTGATGAGCGCCAGCGGCGAGATACCCCCGGCTTGCAGGCCGGTCAGCGCTTCGGCTTCTTTTTCTGTCGGCAGGTGGACTTTTTTCTCGCCCAGGGCGGCGGCCAGGGCTTTCAGGTCGAGTTCATCCGCGCCGGGGACGATGGCCAGGATGGGTTTTCCGCGCTCACGTTTGACGACGATGGTCTTGTAGATGATGTCAATTGGTACGCCCAGAATTGCAGCCGTCCCCTCTGCGCCCAGTTTTTCGGCGGGGGTCTCGAAGGCGGTATAGGCGACTTTGTGCGCGTCGAGGTAGCGGGTGATGTTATTGACGGGCATTTTTTGTTTCCTTTGTGGGATGATTATATACCGGATTGTGACAAGAGATTCTCTGATATTTGCTGTGAAGAAGGCCGCATTTTGGGGTATGAGCGTGCGTAAGCACGCTCATACCCCAAAATGCGGGGGCTTATCACGGGAATTCTCCAAGAGCCGACAAAAGATTCCCTCTTGACAATTCGCCTTTCGTCCGAGAAAATAGACATATATCCAATAATACGGACGATAAAATGAATGACACTAGCCTTGCTCCTGCAGTCCAACGTACCATCCAGATTCTGGAAATGCTGCTCTGCCATCCGCAGGGGGTGACAGCTTCCGAGATGCTGCTCGAAATTGACGTTTCCCGCAGTTCACTGTTTGCTTTTTTGAACACCCTGAAAGCACTCGGCTATGTCGAGCAGGCCCAAAAGCGTGGACGTTATCGTGCCGGGCCGCGCCTGCTGGCCTGGAAAGGCGGCGCTGGGCCTGCGCCGGGTGCCGACTTGCAATCCGCATTTTATCAGGAAGCGGGCGAAGGCGGCCTGGACGAAACCCTGGCGCTGGTCGTACCGACTGCGGCGGATGAAGTGCTGGTGCTGGCGCAGGTCGAGAGTCCGCGCCAGGTACGCAGTGTGCTCGAAATCGGCCAGCGTTTGCCCATTTCGAGCGCTGCCGGGGGTATTTTCCAGTCGCCGCTCGCACCTGAAGTCAAAGACCGGGGCTTTTGCCTGGCCCCGCGCGGCGATTCGTTGGAGATTGCCTTTCCGGTTTGCCGTGATGGCGTCTTACCGAGCGCGGCCCTGCTCATGAGCGTTCCGGCTTTTCGTTGGGACGATTCGCGTCTTGATGATTTCCTGCCGCTCCTGCGCGAAATCTCGGCTCGTCTGTCGTACCGGATTGGCGCGCCCAATTACTCGCCCTGGCAAACTGAAGCACGGACGGAAGTGGCCGGGACCCTGCCGCTCGATTCTGAACAGCAGTCTGCCTTGCTGAAAGCGCCCTGGGCGGCGCGCCTGGCCTGTGTGCGCCCGGATGGCGCGCCGCATGTCGTCCCGGTCTGGCATGAGTGGGATGGGCGTGTCTTTCGCGTGCTGGCCTGGCGTGGCTCGCGCTGGGGCGATTACCTGGCGGCAAATCCGCAAGTCTCGCTGACAGTCGATGAACCCTGGCTGCCGTTTCGACGCATTTCAGTCAAGGGCACAGCCCAGCCCGAATTCGAGGCGGATGACCCGGCCCTGAACCGTTTGCTGGCGCGCCTGAGCCGCCGCTATCTGGGCCACAACCTGGCGGCGACGCTTGCGCCGCAGGTTGAGCGTTCCTTCCTGATTACGCCGCTTTCCCTGCGCGGCTGGCAGGGCATTTCCTGACGTGGACGCTGCCCGCACCTCCACCAGCGGCTTCCTGTTTGCCGCCCTGCTGCTGGCCTTTGTCTTCCTGTTTTGGGAGACGGCCATCCATCTGAACGGTACGCCGGTCTATATCCTGCCGGCGCCCAGCCGCGTCGTGCAGACATTTTTTGCCAGCCCTGACTATTTTCTCAGCGCGTTATGGGTCACGCTGGGGCAGGCCATGCTCGGCTTATTTCTGGGGTCGCTGGTGGGGATACTGGTCGCGGCCTGGGTCAGCCTGAATCCGCAGTTCGAGCGCGGCATGATGACCCTGGCCATTTTGCTCAAATCGACCCCGCTGGCGGCGATTGCCCCGCTGCTGACAATTTGGCTCGGCTTCGGCATCCTGCCCAAAGTCATCATCACCGCCCTGCTGACATTTTTCCCGACCCTGGTCAATGTGCTGGTCGGCCTGCAAAGCGCCGAGCGCGACATGCTCGACCTGATGCGTGTCAACCGCGCCACGCGTTGGCAAATTCTCGTCCACTTGCGCGCCTGGCTGGCCCTGCCGTATCTGTTCGCCGCCCTGCGTGTGACCGCCCCGCTCTCACTGGTTGGTGCGGTGATTGCCGAGTGGGCCGGCGCTTCGAGCGGCCTGGGGCGCATCATGTGGATGGCTTACAGCAACCTGAACCTGCCGCCCATGTTTGCGGCCATTTTTGTGCTTTCGCTCTCTGGCATGAGCGCCTACGGCCTGATTGTCTGGCTGGAAAGCCGCGCCCTGCGCTGGAAGCGCTAATCAAACAGTTTTTATTCATAAGGAATCCCAACCAATCCATGAACAAGCCCAACCTTTTCCACTCTTCTCTTTTCCACTTTTTTCTTTTC
>JAWOIR010000320.1:0-3594 GCA_046484545.1 Anaerolineales bacterium | reverse complement strand
TGAGTACCTGCCTCCCGCACCCGGCGACAACGGAGCGGACGCCCCCAAGCCTGCCCTCGTTAAACGACCCGACCCTGCCCCCAAAGCCGCCCCTACGCCCCGGCCTGCTCCCGCTAAAATCGCCGAACCGCCCTCCGATTACACCGCCGACCCCGAAGAAGACGATGGCTTTTTCGACGACATGCCTCCGCCCCCCGAAGCCCCGCCGGAATGGGACGATTTCGCCCTACCCGAAAAAACCCTCGCTGCCCCACCTCCTGCCGCCCCGCTCGACGACCTGCTGACCCTCGAGCAGTACGGCGATACACCGCGCGCCAAAGCCAAAACAACGCCCCCGCTACCGGTCATCATCCCGTCGATGTCCTCCTCGCGCCCCATTGCCCCCCCGACCGTTGTCGAGCCGCAGGACGACAGCCTGCCGCCGCGCATCATCACCGTCTACCTGCGCCCCAGCAGCGACCAGACCCGTGACCGGCGGCGTATCAAAAACGTTTACGGCATCCTGATTTCACATCCCGGCAAAGACCGCTTTTCTTTTTATGTGACTGAAGAAGGCCGCGGACACCTGATAGACTTCCCCAACGACTCCACCCGCATCTGTGTCGAAATGCTCGACCGCCTGAAAAAATTACTTGGCAATGACGACTGGCGGATTGAGGAAATACAGTTTCAATAACCTCAGAGAAAACAGCAGTCCTATTTTTGTCTTGTAGCGCGAGAAATTTTCACGCGCTATTCTTGACACTTGGCTCTCTGATATTTGCCGTGAAGAAGGCCGCATTTTGGGGTGTGAGCGTGCGTACGCACGCTCACACCCCAAAATGCGGCCTTATCACGGGAATTCCTAAAGCACCTGACATTTAGCACGGTAAAATACACGCATAGCGGGATATAATGCGAGCGTTTATGCTTCCCTTTTTGTAAACTATACCCGGCTGAAATTTGCGCATTTTCAGCCGGAAAAAATATATACCAGAGACCAAGGAACGCACTATGGGACCTGTCATTGGCACCGATATTAGTTTTTACCAGGATGAACCCTCCACACCGCAGGGTGTCAATTTTAATGTCATGCGCTCTGTAGCGGATTTTGTGATTGTGCTCGCTGGTCAAAACACATGGACAGACTCGCGCTTTGCGTATCACTGGAGCGAATCTAAAAAAATTGGTATGCCGCGCGGCTCCTATTGGTTCTACGACAGCCGTTCCGACCCCAAAAGACAGGCCGAGTTGTGGGCGCAGACTCTCGCCAATGACCTCGGCGAATTGCCCCTGTGGGCTGATTTTGAAGAAAATTACGGTGGTACTTTTAAGGGCTGGGAAAACTGGTACGTTTTTCTCGAAAGATTGCGCACCTTGGTTGGGCAAAAAGAAATCGGTATTTATACGGCCTATTATTATTGGCGTGAGAACGCCCCTAATCCCGATACGCAGGCGGCCAGTCTGGCGTATTTTCGCCGTTATCCGCTCTGGATTGCACACTACAATGTCCAAAAACCGCGTGTTCCTCCACCCTGGGGTGAGAACGAATGGGTCTTCTGGCAATATACTGACCGGGGCGATGGCAAACGCTATGGGGTTGAAAGCAAACAAGTTGACTTGAATTACTTCAACGGCGACCTGGAGGCTTTCAAAGCCCGATTCAATCTGAACCAGCCTCAGCCTCCACTTACCAGCCAGTTTCGGGTGGATTTGAGCGTGCGCGAAGGCCCGGCTGCCACATTCAACGCCCTGGCAACCCTTGACCAGAATGATTTGGTTGAACATTTGACCGTTTCTGAAGATGGCGATTGGACGCAAATCAAGCGTGAAAAAGATGAGTTGATTGGCTGGGTAAACAACACTATTTTTGTGCCAATTCCTGTTGCGCCTCCTGAAGACCCCGAACCACCAACTGACCCAGAACCGCCAATTGACCCCGAACCACCAGATGTTGGCACAGGCCGAATGTATCGCGTCACTGCCTCTGCGCTGCGTGTGCGCAGTGGGCCTGGCACAAATTTTGGAGTTATAGGCGGGTTGTTGTTCAATGCTGTTGTCGAAGAGTTGACCACCAACGAAGACAAAACCTGGATGGAAATTCGCACGCAGGATGGTTTTGTCGGCTGGTGCGCTGCTCAGTACCTTGACTTAATTAGCCAGCCCCCCTCTCCGCCGCCGGTAAGCGAATTTCCCTGGTACCGCGTCACGGCAACATCTTTATTTGTGCGTGAGGGGCCTGGCACAAACTTCCAGGCAGTAGGCGGCCTGTTCAGGGATGACGTTGTTTTGGGCATAGGGCCTGCGACCAATGGCTGGGTGCAAATTACCCGATACGATGGACTGACAGGCTTTTCATCCCTGTCTCACTTGGCCAATCTGGGAACAACCCAACCAAAAAGCATTCGCCAGCGGCTATTTTTGGGTGCGACGTACTTCCGGCGTGAATACAGTAATCCGCGCTTGATGGTTGCGCATATTTTTGCGCTTGATTTGCAGGCCGCCAAATACTCCTTCTTTGTTACCCCTGAAAGCCAGTCTGGCGGTATCAGTTGCACGCGCACCACATCGCAATTTCTGAGTGAATTCCAACAGCAAATCGCCATCAACGGGGATGGTTTTACCTACCTGCCCACAGGCACAGTCACTTGCGCCTTCGGTGACCCGGTGCGAGTCAATGGATTTGCCGCTTCAACAGGCAAAGTTTACAACACCAAATCCGCGCCCACCCTGTTTGCCAATCCCAATCATGAGGTCACGTTGGAAACGCCAAAGGGCAATATCCACAGTGCTATTTCGGGAGACCGGATTGTCTTGCGAGCAGGCAAGCGTGTTACCGACCTGGCTGTCGGTGTACCTGAACCGCGCACCGCTGTTGGCCTGACCCAAAATGGGCGCGGCCTGTTGCTGATGGTCGTTGATGGCCGACAGCCAACCTATAGCCAGGGCGCGACCTTGCATGAATTGGTTGATATTTTGCTTGCCTTCGGCGCGTACAGCGGAATCAACATGGACGGCGGCGGCTCCTCGTCGCTTGTTATTCGCGGGACTGATAACAAGCCGCGCATCCTGAATCGCCCGATAGACAGTAATATCCCTGGGCAGGAGCGCGCCGTTGCCAATCATTTTGGTATCACAATTAAGACCTGAGCATGATATTTGGAATTACCTATCCCCTCAACCCATCTCTCACTGCCGCACACCTTTCGCAATCCGTCCGCTCGCATAACAGCGCGAGCGGATTTTGTTTAATCGCCTGCACCGTTTTGGCAACCACCTGTCGAATCGGCACGGCGCGGATAACCGCCTGCCCAACCTGAACACTGCGGGTATGTGGGCGCAGGGCTGGTTCGATGGACTCAAATTCCGTCGAGCAGCCGGGGAAGCCCGGGCAGGTCACAGTTCCGGACCCGGTCTGCGCCCAGCGGGTGAATTGCTTGCGTTTGTTCCGGACCCGGTCCGGGAAGATTGCACGCCAATGCACCTGCCGCAAGCAGCATCAAAACAAATACCGGTGAGTATGCCCTCTTGAATTTCATTCCGACCTCCTCTATCTATTCTGCCAGACATCACATTGATCTGCGCTTAATTGTACAACGATTTAAAGGCCGGATT
>JAWOIR010000255.1:0-7904 GCA_046484545.1 Anaerolineales bacterium | reverse complement strand
TTTGGCCGATTACGGCCACCTTGCCATTGACCGTCACACGCCCCTCGACGATTAATTCTTCACAAGCGCGGCGCGAACCCAACCCGGCATGTGACATGATTTTCTGCAAGCGTTCTTCCATAGTTCACCTTTTTTTGTTTGAATAATCTTATTGTACCCGGTTCTGTAATATTTGCTGAATAGGCCGTATTTTTAGGTGTGAGAGCCTGACTGTCTTATTTGTGTGGCCGCTACGCGGCTCAAAAAAACCGGAAATTTGATGTTCATGCGTGCTTCGCACGCATGAACATCAAATTTCCGGTTCTCTCCTCGACAGGTGACGTATGCCGTACCACACCCCAAACGCAGGGACTTATCCGTAAGATTCCAAAGGGCCAAGAGATAGAACATCTCGTTCGACAAAAGGCCGTTTATAATACCCTATCCCTATCAAACGGAAGAACCATGCCAAACCAAACACCCGCACAAATCAGCACCCTGCAAGACTACACCGCCCAGCGCCGCGCCCATTGGGACAAAATCGCCGCCGGTCAACGCTCCCAATCCATCTTCAGCCGCGCCTACCGGGGACGATTGGCCGAAGTCTACAGCCTGCTCATCTCGCCCGGACAGCGCGTGCTCGAAATCGGCTGCGGATTGGGCGACCTGCTGGCCGCGACAAAACCGGCCTACGGACGGGGAATCGACTTCTCGCCCGAAATGATTCGCCAGGCGCGTGAACGCCACCCGAGCCTGGATTTCTGCGAAGCCGAAGCCCACACGCTCGAACTGGACGAAACCTTCGACGCCATCCTGCTGTCCGACCTGGTCAATGACCTGTGGGATGTGCAAACCACGCTCGAAAAGCTGCGCCCGCTGTGTACCCCGTCCACGCGGGTCATACTCAACCTGCACAGCCGTCTGCACCAACCGGCCCTGGGTCTGGCCTCCGCCCTCGGCCTGGCCAACCGCACCCTGACCCAAAACTGGCTCACCCGCGAAGACCTCGAAAACCTGCTCTATTTAGCCGGGTTTGAAGTCATAAAACGTCAAAAAGAAGTCTTGCTGCCCCTGCCGCTCATCGGCGGATTCTTCAACAAATTCCTGGTCAAACTACCGATTTTCGAGGGGCTGGCATGGAGCAACGTCCTGGTCGCCCGTCCGCAGGCGCAACCGGCTCAGGAGCCACCGGTCGTCTCGGTCGTCATCCCGGCCCGCAACGAAGCCGGCAACATCGAAGCCGTCTTCAGCCGCCTGCCGCGCATGGGCCGCGAAACCGAAATCGTCTTCGTTGAAGGCCACTCAAAAGACGACACCTACGAGACCATTCAAAAAGCCATCGCCGCCCATCCCGAATGGAAGTGCCAACTGCACAAACAGCCCGGCAAAGGCAAGGCCGACGCCGTGCGAGTTGGCTACGCCCACGCCACTGGCGAGGTGCTCATGATTCTCGACGCCGACCTGACCGTGCGCCCCGAAGACCTGCCACGCTTTTACGAAGCCCTGGTGAGCGGCAAAGGCGAGTTCATCAACGGCGTGCGCCTGGTTTACCCGATGCAGGAACAGGCCATGCGCTTCCTCAACCTGCTCGGCAACAAATTTTTCAGCCTGGCCTTCTCGTGGCTGCTCGGCCAGCCGCTCAAGGACACCCTGTGCGGCACAAAAGTGCTCTACCGCAAAGACTACGAGCGCATCGCCGCCAACCGTTCTTATTTTGGCGACTTCGACCCGTTTGGCGATTACGACCTGATTTTCGGCGCGGCCAAACAAAACCTGAAAATTGTCGACATGCCCATCCGCTACCAGGAGCGAACGTACGGCGCCACCAACATCGACCGCTGGCGGCACGGCATGTTGCTCATCCGAATGGTAGCGTTTGCGGCCTTTCGGCTCAAGTTCATTTAGGGCGTTTTTTCAATGCAAAGACGCCAGGGCGCAACACCTGCCCTGGCAGGCGGTGCCAGGGAGGCGCAGAGAAAAGAAAAACGCTGCGGCCCTGGCTCTCCGCGACTCTGCGTTAAGGTTTTCAGACAGGATAAAATATGAAAATTCTCTCCGTAATTGGCACGCGGCCCGAAGCCGTGAAAATGGCCCCCGTTGTGCGCAAACTGCGCGAAACGCCGGGGATTGAATCGGTCGTCTGTGCGACGGCCCAGCACAGGCAAATGCTCGACCAGGTGCTGGATTTGTTCGACATTACCCCGGACATCGACCTCGACCTGATGAAGCCGGACCAGACCCTGGCCGGAATCACCGCCGCGATTTTCGAACACCTCGACCCGGTGCTGGCCTCCGTTAAACCGGATTGGGTGCTGGCCCAGGGCGACACCACCACCGTCATGGCGACGGCGCTGCTCAGTTACTATCATCGCATTAAATTCGGACATGTCGAGGCCGGGCTGCGCACGGGGGATAAGTTCCAGCCCTTTCCCGAAGAAATCAACCGCATGGTGGCCGGGGTCGTCGCCGATTTGCATTTCGCCCCGACCGAGTGGTCGAAGCAGAATTTGCTCAAGGAAAATGTACCAGCGGAGAAAATCGTCGTCACGGGCAACCCGGTCATCGACGCGCTCCAAACCGTCAGCACGATGGGGCATGATAGCGAGAGCCAGGCCCTTTTAACGGAACTCGAGCTGACGGGTGAATCCGCTCCCCGCCTGGTGCTGGTCACTGCCCATAGACGGGAAAACTTCGGGGCGCCGCTCGAGGCGATTTGCCGCGCCATCCGCAGCCTGTCTGAGCATTATGGGGATGCGATTCGCTTTGTTTACCCGGTGCATCTCAACCCGAATGTGCAGACTGTGGCCTATCCGATGCTGGGCGATTTGCAGAATGTGCGCCTGTTGCCGCCGCACGATTACCTGCCGATGGTGCATTTGATGAAGCGCGCCGCGCTGGTGCTGACGGATTCGGGCGGCCTGCAGGAGGAAGCGCCGGGGCTGGGCGTGCCGGTGCTGGTGCTGCGCGAGACGACCGAGCGCCCGGAAGGCGTGGCTGCCGGAACGGTGCGCCTGGTGGGCACCGACGAGGCCAAGATTGTGTCTGAAGCGCGTTTGCTGCTGGATAACCCCGCCGAGCATGAAAAAATGGCGCACGCCGCCAACCCGTATGGCGATGGCCATGCAGCCGAGCGGATTGTGGCGGCGTTGATTCATTTTTGAACACAGAATCATAAAACTGGACAAAAGAACGGGTGACAGTCACACAAAATGACTGTCACCTTTTTCACTGAACACTGTTTGAATATGGATTGTTTTGGTTATCGCTTTTGCTTGAGTCCCAAACCCTTGGCAATAATCTCATCCAAAATCCGTTTTGGCAGTAATCTTTGAAGGATGTGAATGATCGGATTCCCGGATAAGACAGCATAGCGGACGTGCGGGTTGGTTGTGGTCAGCGCGCGCATCACTATCTGACCAACTTTTTCGGGCGAGCAACCTTTTCTGCCGCTCTCAATCGCGTATTTTTGAAAGCGCTTCATGGCTTCGACATAATCCGTGTCTTGATAAGGAGAGAAGTCATCCACCTTTGCTTTCTCCCAAATTGGGGTGGCTACGGGACCAGGCCCAACGATAATCACATCGATACCATATAGCATTAATTCCCGGCGCAACGATTCGGAAAAGCCCTCGAAGGCATGTTTGGATGTCGCGTAAGCGCCCACAAAGGGCGAGCCGTTCTTGCCTGAAGACGAACTGATATTCACAATCCGGCCTGGTTTGCCCTTCAGGCTGCGATCTGCGCCCAATAAGGGTAAAAATGCCTGCGTGACGACCAACTGCGCGATCAGGTTGACTTCGATCTGCTTGCGAAAATCGGCGATCGGTTGGTGCATCAGCGGCGCAGGGATGGCAATCCCCGCATTGTTGACAAGCCCAAATAGCGTTTCGCTGTTGAGTTGTTCCCTTACCTGCTTTGCGGCAGCATGGACTTTCTGCTCGTCGGTAATGTCAAAAATCAATGGGACGAAGGCCGTGCCAAATTCGTCGCTCAGTCGTTCGGCGTCTTTTTCCTTGCGCACGCTGCCAAAAACGCGAAAACCATGCTGGACAAGAGTTTTTGTGATCGCCCAGCCGATCCCAGTCGAGACACCCGTAACCACCACACTTTGCATAGATCGCTCCTTTTTTTATCAATAATCCTATCATGCTTATGCAGCAGGAGAAGGATCAAAAAGCGCCAGCGATTTCACTCGCCGGCGCTTTGCTCTTACTGCTTACTGATTTCTGCCTACTCCTCCAACCCGTAATCCTCCGGCAGGGAGCAGCACAGGACCAACTCTCTGGCCGCCTTGACCTCGTCCATGCGCCCGAAGGGGGTGGTGTGCGGGGCGGTTTTGACCAGCTCGGGGTCGGTTTTGGCTTCCTCGGCGATTTTGATGAGGGTTTCTGCGAAGCGGTCGAGGGTGTCTTTGTTTTCGGTCTCGGTCGGCTCAATCATCAGGGCTTCGCGCACAATCAGCGGGAAATAGTTTGTCGGCGGGTGGAAACCGTAATCCATCAGGCGCTTGGAGATATCCAGCGCGCGCACGCCCGTGCCCTCGACGCGACCTTCCATGACAAATTCGTGCATACAGATGCGGTCAAAGGGGATTTTGTAGGTATCGCGCAAGAGCGCCGCCAGGTAATTGGCATTCAGGACGGCATACTCTGAAATATCGCGCAATCCATCCGGGCCGTGCATGGCAATGTAAGTGTAGGCGCGGACGAGGCCGCCGCCGAAATGGCCGTGGAAGGCCTTCATGCGTCCGATGGTTTGTTCGGGGGTGATGAATCCGTAAAGCGGGGGAACGTCCTCTTCGGCTTCTTCCAGGATACCCACCAGCGGGGCGGGCAGAAAATCGGCCAGGCGCTCGCTGACGCCGACCGGACCGGAACCGGGGCCACCGCCGCCGTGCGGGACGGCGAAGGTCTTGTGCAGGTTGAAGTGCATGACATCAAAGCCCAAATCACCGGGGCGGACGATTCCGAGCAGGGCGTTCAGGTTGGCGCCATCGCCGTACATCAGGCCGCCGCAATCGCGGACGAGTTTAACCACTTCCTCGATGTTCTCGTCGAACAGGCCGAGCGTGTTGGGGTTGGTCAGCATCATGCCGACGACAGTCTCGTCGCATTCGGCTTTGAGCGCATCCAAATCGACATTGCCGCGTGCATCGGAGGGGATGACCTTGACCGTCATGCCCAACATGCCCGCCGAGGCGGGATTTGTCCCGTGCGCGGCATCGGGGATGAGCATCTTGACGCGCTTCTCGTCGCCGCGGGCTTTGTGGTAGGCGCGCATCATCAACACACCACAAAATTCGCCGTGCGCCCCGGCAGCCGGTTGCAGCGTGATCGCCGCGAAGCCGCTGATTTCCTTGAGCCATTCCTGCATCTGGTACATCAGCAGCAGATTGCCCTGCACGGTCTCGATGGGCTGGAGCGGGTGCGTGAACAGAAATCCCGGCAGACGGCAGGTGTCTTCGTTGATTTTGGGGTTGTACTTCATCGTGCACGAGCCAAGCGGGTAGAAGCCGGTGTCAACGCTGTAGTTGTAGCGCGAAAGGGCAGTGTAATGGCGGACAACGTCCACCTCGGCCAGTTCGGGCAGGGGCAGGTCGTCGCGCAGCAGGGACTCGTCGGGCAGGTCGAAGGCGGGCACATCCGATTTGGGGAAAGTCACGCCGGTGCGTCCGGGGGAGGACAGTTCGAAGATGGTCTGCTCAGTCTTGAGCGCAGTCAAAAGGCTTGTCATGACAGCACCTCCTTGACGACTTCCACAAACAGGTCAATTTCTTCTTTGGAGTTTTTCTCGGTGACGGCCACCAGCATGTGGTCTTTGAGCGCGGGATAATCCTGGCCCAGGTCGTAGCCGCCCAAAATGCCGTGTTCGAGCAGGTGCGCGTTGATTTCGGCCACCGGCTTGGGGAAGCAGACTGCGAACTCGTGGAAGAAGGGCTGGGCAAAGCACAGGCCAACGTCCTTGAGTTTGCTCAACTCAGCGGCAGCGTAGTGCGCCTTCTGGTAACACAGACTCGCCACCTGTTTCAGGCCGGCCTTGCCAACCGTCGAGAGATAGATTGCCGAAGCCAGGGCGAGGAGTCCCTGATTGGTGCAGATATTGGAAGTCGCTTTTTCGCGCTTGATGTGCTGTTCGCGAGCGGTCAGGGTCAGGACATAGGCTTTCTGCCCGCGCGAGTCGACCGTCTCACCGACCAGGCGTCCGGCCATTTTGTGGACGTACTGCTTGCGTGTCGTAAAAAACCCGAGCGAGGGGCCGCCGTACCACATCGGGATACCGAGCGGCTGGCCTTCGCCAACGACAATATCTGCGCCCATGGCGCCGGGTGTTTTGAACATCGCCAGCGCGGTCGGATTGGCAACCACGCAGACCAACGCGCCCTGGGCGTGAGCAGCATCCACCAGGCGGGTGTAGTCGAAAACGCGCCCGAAGAAATCGGGGTACTGGACAATGACCAGGGCGGTATCCTGGTCGATGAGCGCGGTCAGGGCTTCGGGGGATGCCTGCAAATCAGCATTGGCGTCGTCCCCGGCAACCGCCAAATCCATGCCCTGAGTGTAGGTGCGGATGACTTCGCGATACTGTGGGTGGACGGTGGGCGCAACCACCACTTTGCGGCGCTTGCCGCGGAAAATCGCAAAAGCCATGTTGACGGCTTCGGCGGCGGCTGTCGCACCATCGTAGTGCGAGGCGTTTGAGAGTTCCATACCGGTCAAGGCAGTCATCAGGGATTGATACTCAAAAATGCCCTGTAAGGTTCCCTGTGAGATTTCGGGCTGGTAAGGCGTGTAGGCGGTAAAGAATTCGCCGCGCCGCAGCATATGGTCAACCACCGCGGGGATGTAGTGGTTGTACATGCCCGCGCCGAGGAAGGAAACCAGGTCGCCGTGCACGTTTTCGTTGCTGGATGCAATTTCGGCGAGCAGGCCGGCGGCTTCCATTTCGGTCAGGGCCGTTGGTAAATCGAGTTTGGGGAAACGATGGTTGGCAGGCACAGCGTCGAAGAGCGCGTCAAGACTCTCCACACCGATTTCAGCCAACATCGCCTCCCGCTCTTGGGGGGAGATGGGGATGTAGGTCATGTTTTTCCTTCGGAAAAGTGTCAGGTGTTGAGGGGTCAGGTATCAGGTTTTTCCTGACACCTGACCCCTCGCACCTGACACCCTAGTGCGCTCTTCCTTCGCAATACTTTTCATACGCCGCGGCGTCCATCAGGTCAGCGCCCTCGCCGCCTTCGATTTGGATGAACCACGAACCATAAGAATCTTCGTTGATGGATTCGGGGCCATCGGCCAGGGATTCGTTAATCGCCACGACCTTGCCGCTGACGGGGGCCAGCACTTCGGAAGCCGCCTTTACCGATTCAACCGAGGCGATCGGGCTGCCGGCTTGGACTTCATCGCCTTCGCTGACGGTGATTTCCATGAAGACGATATCCGAGAGTTGTTCCTGGGCGAAGTCGCTAATGCCGACTTTACCGGTCACCGGGTCGAACCATTCATCGGTTTTGGCATATTTTAGGGTGGAGAGGGTTTTAGACATAAATTTGCTCCTTCTTTGGAATATGGGTCAATGTAGGGGCACGGCGGATTACGAAAAAACTGTTGCTCTTCTTCACCCGCCGTGCCCCTACAAGCGAATGGGAATACGAAAAGGACGCATGAATACATCATGCGTCCTCTGTAATCGGACCTGAGAGATTCGCGCTATTTGTTGGTCGAGTGCGCAGCCTAACGAGACCAACAAAAGACGCTTGCCCCTTCGGTGTTCCCAAATGCGGGGAACTTTCCAGAAGTGTTTCGAGACAGGGTCCTTTTGCCTGAGAGTTTCACCTGTGCGTGCCCGCAGCAGGTTTGCACCTTCGGCGCTTGCGCAGAAACATACTGCGCTCGTCTCTTCCCTGTGTCGATTTAATTGTCTGACAA
>JAWOIR010000226.1:0-4039 GCA_046484545.1 Anaerolineales bacterium | reverse complement strand
TTCACATCTCCCTTGCCGGTCAGGTGTTAAACCCCTATAATCAAAGCGATATTTCGAGAAGGATGAATGATGGATTGGATGATTGCGCTGTACCTGGTGGGGGGCCTGGTGGCATTGATTTTTGGAGCAGAAAGCCTGGTGCGCGGTGCTTCACGCCTGGCGGCATCTTTTGGCATCTCACCACTGGTGATCGGGTTAACCGTGGTGGCCTTCGGCACTTCATCACCTGAGCTGGCTGTCAGTGTTCAATCCGCTTATGCGGGTAGTGCAGATGTTTCGGTCGGTAACGTGGTTGGCAGCAATATCTTCAATATCATGGGCGTTCTGGGCCTTTCGGCCTTGGTTGCGCCGGATGGCATTAATGTCTCATCCTCTGCGCTGGCGTTTGATATTCCGGTGATGATTGCGGTTGCCCTGGCAACCTTGCCCATTTTCTTCACCGGCTATTTGATTGCGCGTTGGGAAGGCGGGCTTTTCCTGCTTTATTATGTGGCTTATATGGCCTATATCGTACTGGGAGCGACCGGCAGCCTGGGTGAGCGCGACCTGCTGACCGATGCCATGCTGTGGTTTGTCATTCCCGTGACGGTGATTACCCTGACTGTGACCGTTTACCGGCAATTCAAGAGGCCGCCAGGGGTTTCGTGAGTTATCTTTTGGCGTGAAATTGCCTATCCACCTGCATTCAGGCCGGGTATACTTTGGTTATGACAACCCAATTTCCCCCCGAACTGATTTCTTTCCTGCGCGCTGCGTCGCGTGTGGCCGTATTGACCGGGGCGGGCGTTTCTCAGGAATCCGGCTTGCGCACGTTCCGCGATGCCCAGGTTGGGATTTGGGCCCAATACCGCCCTGAAGACCTGGCCACGCCGGAGGCTTTTGCGCGCAATCCGCGCCTGGTGTGGGATTTCTACGCCACACGCCGCGAGGGGGCCGGGCAGGCCGAGCCCAATCCCGGTCATTATGCTCTGGCGGAGATGGAAAAGAACTTCGAGAAATTCACGCTCATCACCCAGAACATTGACAGCCTGCATAAACGCGCCGGCAGCCAGAACTTGCTTGAATTGCATGGCAACCTGCGCCGTATTCGCTGTTCGCGCACCTGCGGGGTGGTGGATGAGTGGGAAGAATTGCCGGATGTCGTCCCGACCTGCCCGCGATGCGGTGCGATGCTGCGCCCGGACGTGGTCTGGTTTGGCGAGTCGCTGCCGCAATATGAACTGGAGACTTCCATTCACGCCGCCAATACCTGCCAGGTCTTTTTCTCGATTGGCACCAGCGGATTGGTGCAGCCGGCGGCTTCGCTGCCTGTCTGGGCCAAACAGAACGGCGCGGTGGTCGTTGAAATCAACTATGACCCCACTCCGTTGAGTAATCATGTCGATTATCTTCTGCGCGGCAAATCGGGTCAGATTTTGCCGGATTTGGTCAAAGCGCTTAAGGATGAGAGCCGGGCTTAGCGTGCGCGAAAAAATAATTTTCCACGATGTCATTGCGAACGAGCGAATTTTGCGCGTGCGGCAATCTCCTGTTTGTGGAAGATTCCCGGTTTTTTGGCTTTTGTGGAAAGCCCTGCCAGTTTTCCTGCTCATCCTCCCGCTGGCAGCCTGTGGACAGGCGGATGCGTCCCTGCCGACCCTCGTCCCCGAGACGCCGACTCGGCAAGCCTGGCAGGTGACGCTGCTCACATCGGACGGCGAGCAGGCCTTTGCCTCGTCTGCGGCGACGGTGGGGGAGGCCCTGGCTGAAGTTGGTGTCGAGGTCGACGAGCGCGATTTCACCTGGCCGCCGCCCGGAACGCCGCTGACCGCTGATACAACGGTCGAATATCGCCCGGCGCGGGAGATAACCGTCCGTGTGGATGGGCAGGAGATAACGGTCAAGGCCAACGGTGAGACGGTGGGCGAGGCTCTGGCCTCAGCCGGGATTGCGCTCCTCGGGCTGGATTTCAGCCTTCCGGCTGAGTCCGCTCCGGTACCGGCCCAGGGGGCGATTGAAATTGTCCGCGTGCGCGAGACGATTTCGCTGGCACAAAGGCCCATTCCTTTCCAAAACCAAACCATTGCCGCACCGGATGTGCCGCTGGGCAGCGAAGAGATTCTCATGCCAGGCAAGCCGGGCGTGGCGGCCATTCGCACCCGCATTCGTTATGAGAACGGGGTCGAGACGGCGCGTTTTGAGGAGTCTGAGGTGGTCCTCCAGCCGCCGCAAGACCGTTTGAGCGGGCGCGGGACGAAAATCGTATTGCAGGATGTGCCGGAACAACCCAACCTGCAATACTGGCGCGCGATTTCGATGTATGCGGTTTCGTACTCACCCTGCCAATTGGGAGTGCCGAATCTATGCAGTTATCGCACTGCCAGCGGGCTTCCCCTGCAGAAGGGAGTGGTGGCGATGTCGCGGCATTGGTACAATGCCTTGCGCGGCACGCAGGTTTATGTGCCGGGCTATGGCGTGGCGGTGGTGGCCGATATTGGCGGCGGCTTTCCGGATGGCCGCCCGTGGCTCGACCTGGGCTATACGGACGAGGATTATGTCGGCTGGAGCCGCTGGGTGACGGTTTACTTCCTGGCGCCCGCGCCTGAAGTGGTTCCCTATTTTATGGAATGATATGTATAACTGGGTCAAGGTTGCGCTTGCGGTTTTGATTTTTATCCTGGCGGTTGCCTGGTTTGGGATTGGCTTCCAGTTGGTCGCAAACTGGAGCGCCCCGCTGGGGCCGGAGTTGGTCTGGCCGGATTTCCCCACACCGACCCCGACCCGCGAGGCGTTCGGGACACCGACCGGCGATGCCCTGCCCGACCTGATTGTCCAGGATTTTGACATGTCCGCAACGCCCCGGCCAATCCCTGTGGAAACGCCCTTCCCGACCCTAAGCACGCCGCATTGTGGCGGGCCTGACCGGATGATTTTGCTGGCGATTGGCTCGGATACGCGCGGCAGCGGTTATTTGTACGGCTTGGCGGATGTGATTCGACTGGTGCGGATTGATTTTGTCAAACCCTCTGTCACAGTGCTGGAATTCCCGCGCGATTTGTGGGTCGAAATTCCCGGCATTGCGGAGCGCGGCATTACCCATGAAAAAATAAATCAATCCTACCTGTACGGCAATCGTGGATTTGGCTACTACAGCGGCCCGGACCTCGGCCCCGGCCTGCTGGCGCGCACCCTGTACCTGAACTTTGGGTCCTGGCCTGACCATTACCTTGCTGTCAATATGCAGACCTTCGTGCGCCTGGTGGATGCCCTGGGTGGAATCGAAATCAACCTGCCGTATACCGTTGACGGCCGCATGGAAGGTCAGGGGGCGCGCACAGACCTGCTCTTCCTGCCTGGCTCGCAACGTCTCAAGGGCCGCGAAGCCCTGATGCTGGCCCGTTTGCGGACAGGCAGTAATACCGACCGCAGCACCCACCAGGGCCTGATTGCCTGCTCCCTGCGTGATGCGGCGCTAAAGCCCTCCAATATCGGACGCCTGCCCGACATCATTGCTGCTTTTTACGACTCAGTCCAAACCGACCTTTCTCCGCGCGAAATCAGCGCCTTGATGTGCCTGATGGGCAAGGTCTCACCCGGTGACATCCGCTTTGTCTCTTTTCCCTCTGAAACTATGCAGGCCGGGCGGCAGTATGACCCGGTTTTCAAGAAGCAGGTTTTCGTTTTCAAGGCCGATTTCGAGCAAATGCGCGCCTACACAGCGGACTTTCTCGACGGAACCTGGCCACCGCCCAAATTGCCAACCGCTCCCGATTCATCCGGCTCAAGGGAGTCCTTCTCATGCCCCTAGACAACCTGCCGCCCCTCAATGTCGCTGCCCTGCTGCGCGCACGCGGCCTTCAGGCCAGCAAGGGCCTCGGCCAAAACTTCCTGCAGGACGATTCCGTGCTGGCAAATATTGTCGCCGCAGCCGGGGTGACGGTGGACGATGACGTGCTGGAAATTGGTCCCGGGCTGGGCAGTTTGACCCGCCACCTGGCCCTGTCTGCCCGCTCGGTGACAGCGGTCGAACTGGACGGGAGCCTGATTCCCGTTTTGGGGG
>JAWOIR010000162.1:0-7492 GCA_046484545.1 Anaerolineales bacterium | reverse complement strand
CCGCCAACAAGGCCAGGAGCGAAACGGCCAGCGCCACCCCTGAAAAAAGCAGTCCAATCTGCCGGTGGGGAGGGCGTGAAAGAAAGAGCATAACGAGAAAAAATAGCGCGAAAAACGTCACCTGGAAGGCCAGTGTTGTCTCAGACATACCGCCTGAAACAAAGGCCAAGCCAGCCAAGAGCGCGAGTTTCGCCCAGCCTTTGCCGGGTGAAGGCGAAGTACGGATACCCCACAAAATCAGCGCGGTCATCAAGCTGAGAAAAATGACAGGAGCAAAATAGGTGACCAGCCCCATCATCCAAAAAACAGATTGGAAACGGTTGGGGGTTTGCAAAATGGTGAAGAAAGATAAAAGCAAGGCCAGGTTTAGGGCCAAAAGTGGCCGTAACGAACGTTGAAAAAACAGTCCGGCCTGCCTGATTGCCAGATAAAAAGATAATACTAAAGACGCAATCATCATGCCGGGCAAATAGCGTATGGCCTGCTGGCCGAAGAAATCAACCATCCCGACCAATAAAACATTGGCATAGCGGTTGGACCAGGTCGTATAAATCACCCGCATGGCCTGATAAATACTATCGGAATTTTGGACTGTCACGAGATAACAAAAATCATCCGCCCAGTAGCGGGAGTAAAAGCCAATATAGGCTAAAAAAAACAAGGCTGCCAGCCCTGTCAGGAGTTGCAACCAAAGAGCGGCATCCAAAAAATTCAGAGGAAACTTCTTCATGTTTTTGTGTCGAAAAAAGAAAACAGTTTTGTGCGGATTTTGACGTACAGTTTGCGCAAACGGGCCAGGCCAAGCAGGGCAAGCAGGGCGTAGGCAATCCGATGGGCTTCTCGCAGGGCAACGGGCGGATTATAACGGAAGGCCTGTCCGTAGGCGTGTAAAGATGCCTTATAGTAGCCGCCGTCGAGCAGGTAGAAGGCGTCGAGGCGGTGAGCGCCGGCAAGTATCGAGCGGCGATACCCCTCGAAAATGGGAGCAAGTGCGGGCGTGGCGCGCATCCAGTCCACAATGCGGAAGGCTTCTCGGCCAAAATCCGCCGTGCGGGCCAGGTTTTTGGCTTCGGGGTGGTAACGGGCGGCAGCCAGGGTTTGGGGGATGTAAACCATCGGCGCGAGCGCGGCCATGCGCAGCCAGAGGTGGTGGTCGAGCAGCAGGTGATAGTCGAGGTCGAGGAATCCGGCTTGTTCCAATACCGAGCGGCGTATGAAGACGGCGGGTTGGCTGATGATGTTGAAGGACATCAAATCTTTGAGGTGATAAGGTTTGAAGGTTTGAAGGTTGAAGGGTTGGCCGTTTTCGTCGATGGAAAGGACGTCTCCGTAAACAAGACCGGCTTCGGGGTGGTTTTGGAAGGTTTCGATGGCGGTGCGGATGGCCCTAGGCTGGTAGAGGTCGTCGGAGTTGAGCCAGGCGATGAATTCGCCGGTTGCGCGCTGGAATCCTTTGTTGATGGCGTCGGCCTGGCCCCGGTCTTTTTCGCTCACCCAACCCGATAGCTGATTCTCGTACCGGCGGATAATGTCCACGCTGGAATCGGTCGAGCCACCGTCGATGACGAAGTATTCGAGGGCGGGGTAGTCCTGCTGGAGTACGGAGCGGATGGTTTGCTCGAGGTAGCGGGACTGGTTGTAGGAAGGGGTGACGATGGTGATTAACGGACTTTTCACAGAATCACAGACAGGAACGAATGAAAGGAGTGAGCGGAATCATGGGAGCGGAGCCTTCAGGTCGTAGATGATGTATTCGCGGGTTTGGGCGAAAATCGTGTAGTTTTGTAATTTTTCGGCAAGTTGCGGCTGGCGGGAGAGTGCGGCAAAGTCGGTGACGAGGAAATAGGCCTGCCGAAAAGTTTGTTCTGCAAAGGCTTGTTCAAAATCGGGAGATTCCCACCAGATGCTGACGTTTTGCCAGCCATAATAGGCCAATGGGTAGCCGTATTCTTCGGTCAGGGCGGTAATACCTGGCTGGTGTTGCAATACCTGGCCGATTTCAGCGTATGCTTGGGCGGCCTGGCGCGTATTGGCCCGGCGGAAATCCAAGTAGGTGGTGATGGAATATATTATGACAAAGGTATAAGCGCTAAGAAAAAAGATGTTGAGCGCGTATCGGTTGAAAAACAGGGAAGAGATGCGAGGCAAAATGATGGCAACCAGCGGCGCGAGGGACAAGGCCGTTATCGGTATCAGGGGCAGGCTGTAATAGTCATGGCTGGCGATGTGATGAGGGAAAACCAGACCGTAGACGAAATATCCTCCCCAAAGCGCGGACAGGAAGATTCTTGCAGGTTTGGCGGCGAAAATCAACCATCCGAGTACGGCCAGGCAAAGCCAGAAAACACCGATGACAAAATCCGCTTTGAGGAGCCAGCGCAGGTAAAAATAAGGGTCGAGCCAAAATCCCGGGAAGAAACGTCCGCCAAATTGTTGGCCGAGGAAACCGGCAACGTAGAGACCGTAATACAGGTAAGCGGCAGGCGGAATCATGCACAAAAGTGCAATCAGCCAGGTTTTTGAATTTTTGATTGCATCGGCCATGTTGGAGTAAGCCAGAATCACGCCGATGACACCACCTGCCACAAAAAATACAGCGGGTAGTTTAATGAAGATGGCAAATCCGCCCGCCAGCCCGGCCAGGATTGCCCAGTTCCAGGAATTTTTCTGCGCCCATTGTTGGATACTACACCAGGACAGGATGATTAGCAGCACCATGAGTGGGTCGGGTTGGAAGGCGCGGCTGGCAGGGATGCCGTAGGGGATGAGCAGGAAAAATCCCACGGAGAAAATCGCAGCAGGCACGCTGCCGGTTAAGTTGAAGGCAAGCAACCCGAGAAAGATGGAGGCAAGCATCCAGAAAGTGGCTGAGACGGCGCGGGGGTAGGCTGTGCTTTCTTCGCCACTCAGATTGTAAAAAAACACGGCGATATTTTCAACAATGGGCGGTTCAATGGTGGCTTCTCGCTGCCACTGGCGATAAGAAAGGTCTTTTTGCCTGGCCGGGGCGTCGGGCAGGGTTTGATAGTACATGCCTCGCGCTTTGACGGCGGAGAAAAGTTGGCGGGTGGGGTGAAAATCGAGCAGGGGTTGGGTCAGGTCGCTGAAACGCAGAAAAGCCCCGGAGATGAGTATCAGGACCAGGAGCAGGAAAACGGCCAGTTTGGCGGGAGTCAGGTTCAAGAGGGAAATGCGAGTCAAAGGTCGAAGGTCAGAAGATGCTGTTGTAGTCGGCTTTTTCGAAGATGGTTAGTTTGCCGCCGACGGTGGCATCCAGAATTTGGCGTCCGGCTTTTTCGTAGGCCATGCGGGCCATGCGGTAGGCGATTTCAGATGTTTCGAGGTCGGGCAGTTGCCAGCGGAAGCCTTTGCCAAAATAGCCGGCATGAAAGTGGTTGGGGTCGTCGCCGTCAGATGTGATGGTGGTGTTGGGTTTGCCCTTGGTGTCGTAGTTATGGTCTACGCCGATAAGGTAGACCTGGCTGATGCCCATGTGGAAGGCTAACTGCATGGTGACGTAGGTGACGGTTGCGCCTTCCCAAATCCGTCCTCGCACGTCGGTAGAGAAGCCGGGAGAGTCGTAGGCGGTATATAAAAAGGTTGGAAGATTGGAAGGTTGGATAGTTGGAAGGTTACTGAAAAAGCGGCGTGAGCGCCAGGTCAGGAACTTGGGCAAGTCGAGGCCAGCCAGGTCTTCAGCCGTTTGCTCGATGACCAGGTCGTTGACCACACTCAGGTAGGTGGTACGAAAGCCGAGTTCGGGAAACATCAGGTAGATGCGATTCATACCAAAGGTGATTTCACCCTTGAGTTTGGACATGTCAGTATTTTTCAGGCTGGGGCCGTTACCGATGATGAAGGCGCGCTGGCCTTTGTGGATGTCCTTGAGCGCGGCCAGGTGCCGGATACTCTCGCGCCGCCAGGGGTGTAGATACGCCGCCGGGAGCTGGGGCAGGTCGCGCAGCCAGATGTAGGCGTCGCGCAGGAGGGGGTAGAGGGGGGAGGTTTTTAGGAATTTCATGGTGTCAAGTGCCAGGTGTCAGGTATCAGGTGTCAGAAAACCTGACACTTGATACCTGACACCTGATACCCATTCTGTTTATTCGGTACTTAACCGCGCCGTTGCGCCGCCGTCGACGACAAGAGCCTGGCCGGTCATGAAGGAGGATTGTTCGTTATCGGCCAGGAAATAGATGGCGCTGGCGATTTCTGCGGGCTGGCCGACGCGGCCATTGACGGTTTTGCGGGCCAGGTTATCCAGCCGGCTCTGCATATCACCGTGACCGACGTGGCCGCGTCCGAGGCCAGCGCGCAGCATGGGCGTATCGACAGCACCAGGCAGGATGGCGTTGACGCGGATGTTATCGGGGGCAAACTCAATCGCCAGGGCGCGGGTCAGGGCCAAAATCCCGCCTTTGCTGGCGGCATAAGCGGCGATATTGGCCGAGGTCTGGACGGCATGGACGGATGAAACATTCACAATCGCGCCGCCACCGGCTGCTTTGAATAACGGATAGGCCAGTTTGGCAAATAAAAAGACCGGGCGCAAGTTGGATGCCATGACGGCGTCCCACTCTTCGACGGTGGTTTCGACCAGCGGTTTGGCAACCTGCACGGCGGCGTTGTTGACGAGCGCGTCAAGCGTGGGGCTGATGGCGCGCGCCTGCTCGAAAATCGATTCGGCGGTTTCGGGGTGGGATATATCGGCCTGGATAAAATGGCCACTGGCGGGAAGATCACTGTTCAGGGGAAATCGATCAACACCAATGACGCGCCAGCCTTTTTGGGCAAAATATTCGAGCGTGGCACGGCCAATGCCGCCACCAACGCCGGTAATCAAGATTGTTTTTGTAGAAGACATGGTTGGCCTTTCGTGATTCGTGATTTGCGGGCGGATTAAGAATCACGAATTGCGGAACTTATCCAAATCGCTGCTATCCAGCCCCAACCCTTCGAGCAGGTTTTTGATGGTGTTCCAGTGGACATGTTCCCAGGCCGCCGGGCTGGAGTTGGCGTTGTGCGGGGCGAGCATGACGTTGTCCATTGTCATCAGCGGGCTGTCTTGCGGAAGCGGCTCATGCTCGAAAACGTCCAGGGCTGCGCCGCCGAGATGGCCGGATTGCAGAACAGCTACTAGGGCTTCTTCGTGGATGATGGGGCCGCGGGCGGTGTTGATGACGACTGCGCCGGGTTTGACCTGCGCGAGCGTCTCGGCGTTGAGCAGGTGCTGGGAAGTCGGGTTCAGGTCGCAGTTGACGGAGATAAAGTCAGAGTTAGCAAGAAGAGAAGCGAGAGAAGTCATCTCGATGCCGGTTTCGGCGATGAAGACGTGGTCGATGTCGATGATGTCGGTGCCGTAGATTTTCATGCCGAAGGCGCGGGCACGGCGGGTTACGGCTTTGCCGATTGCGCCGACGCCGATAATGCCGAGGCTCATTTCACTGAGCGATTTACCGGGGATTTTTTCCCAGATGCCGGCTTTCATGTGCTGGGTCATCCAGGGTTGGCGGCGCGCAAAGGCGAGCATGTATCCCATCACAGAATCGGCGACCGGAAGGGTGAAGGCGTTGGGGGTTCGGCACAGTTTGATGCCCCAACGGGAGCAGGTTTCAGCGTGGATTGAATCCACACCGGTGCCCCACTTGGAGATAACCTTCAGGCGCGGGGAGCAAGCCTCCAGCACGGTAGGGGTATAGCGGTCATCCCCGCAAATGGCGCCGTCGAACTGACCGGCGTACTGGAGCAGGTCGGCTTCTTCCATGCGTTCCTGCACATCCGGGACGATGAGTTGGATGCCGTAGTGGTCGAAGACCGGGCGAAAGCGCTCCACGAAGGGGAGCATGTAGGGGGCGGTGAGGAGGACGGTTTTCATAGGGTGTCAAGTTGGGAGGTGTCAGGTGTCAGGTGATTAGGTGTCAGGCATGCACTGAGCGCCGTTGAAGTGTGGGTGGGTATCAGGCTAGGCCGAGGCGGCGGCGCATGAGCAGGTCGGCGATTTCGAAGTCGGCTTCTTCGTCGATGTCGACGGCTTCGAGGCGTGGGATTTCGACCATCAGCGGGCGTTCGCCCATGCGGTTGCGGCGGGCGAGCAGGTTTTGGCGGCTGAACAGGTAGAAGCAGGAGTTTTCTTCGTAAATCGGCGGCAAGTCCTGGGTTTGGAGCAGGATGGCCGGGTTGTGGTTGATTGGGCGGGTGAGTTGGTCATATAAACGGGTTTGCCAGCGAGTGACCGAGAACATCGAGTCGATGGCCGGGTATTTGCCCAGGAATTCGGTGATGGCGGCGGAGAGCGTTTCGGCCTTGAGCAGCGGATTGGTGCTGTGGGTCTGGATGTAAAAATCGGCTTCGAGTTGGGCGGTGTCGTAAGCCAGGATTTCGTTCATCGGGATTTCGGGCGCGCGCAGATTTTCGGGGCGCTGGATGATTGTGACCTGCGGAAAATTTGCGCGCAAGCCGTCCATGACCGGCTCAGAGTCGGTATCCACCATGATGGCGTTAATCTCAGGGACGGCGAGCAGCGTTTCGATGATGTGCTGGTAGAGCGGCTTCCCGGCCAGCGGGCGGTAGTTTTTACCGGGGACGCGCTGGGAGTGGTGACGCATGGGGACTAGGGCGGCGATTGTGGGCATGGGAATTTCCTGAAAAGATGTTTTCAAGGCTGGCAATCAAGGCGATTGTTAACTGCGCTGAAGGCTTCTTCTCGTTCGGAGGTGGTTTCGGTTTCGGCGCGGAGTTGTTGCCAGAGGGCGCAAAGCGGGTGGCGGGCTCGTTCTGTAATTGTAACCGCCCGCAGGGTTAATCTTTCAGCAGATTTCCAATCGCCAGTGCGGGCGTAGGCTTCGATTGCGGGCATGTATTCGCGCGTGTTTTTGGGGCCGTAGCCGTCCGTGACGGCTTGCTCCCATAAGCGCAGAACTTCGTCCCAGTTACCGGATTGGCGGGCCAGGTCAGCTTTTTGGTAGGTGTAGCACCAGGTATGGGCCGGTTCCGCGCCGAAGATGGCCGGGGATGGCCGCCAGGCTGCCGGGGTTGTTTCAATCCGCTCCAGGTTGGAGACAGGCAGGAATTCGTAAGCCAGAAACGGCAGGTTGGGATATTCGCTGTCTTGCGGGGACAAAATCCACAGGCATTGCATCAGGGCCGGTTCGAACAGGATGGCAAGCGAATTGCGGCTGTCGCCTTCAAAGTTGGAGGCGTACTTGACGCCGCTCAGTGAGGCGCCCTGGCGGAAATCGTTCCAGCGCGGGACGTTTTCACCGGAAGTGAACAGCCAGACATCGATCTGGCCTTCCGGGGTCTGTTTGGGGTAAAGGGTGTTGATGGCAAAGGCGCTCGGGTAGTTGCCCATATAGGTCAGGAATTCGTTGGCTGAAACAATCGCTGTGCCGGTTTTGATTTCGGGAGCACGCCAGTAGAGTTGCCAGTAGAACAGGGTTTGTTTTCCCAGGCTTGTTTATAGGCCAATCCGCTGCGCAGGTGGGCGCCGACGGCG